>JBKJOY010000202.1:0-7667 GCA_046595415.1 Thermomonas sp. | reverse complement strand
TGTAGGCCAGGTCGTAATACAGGTGACCGAGCTCGTGGTAGATCGTGGTCAGGTCTTCCTCGGTCGGGCCGATGCACATCTTGGTGCGCACGTCGCCAGCCATGTTCATGTCCCAGGCGCTGGGGTGGCAGACCACGTTTCGCTCAAGTGGCTTGATGAACTGCGACTTTTCCCAATAGCTCTGTGGCAGCTTCTGCATGCCCAGCGAAACGTAGAAGTCCTGCGCGCGCTCAGCCATTCTCTTCGCAGTATCCAGGGCTGCCGCGCGCTGTGCGTTCACTTCGCGCTGTGCGGTCGAGATACCCGGCAACCCCGGCTTGCTGCGTTCGCTGGTGATGTCGGCCTGCGCAATGGCATTCAAGGCCGAGTTCACGTCCAGGCTGCCGGCGCCGGGGTAGGGCTGCATCATGTCCCACAAGTTGCCCCAGTCCTGTTGCCACAGGTTGCCCATCAGGTGCGCGGGCAGCATGCCACCGGCGACTTCGCCCTTGCCGGGACCGTACTTGGCCGCCAGCTTGCCGCGCGCGTAGCAGTGCAGTTGTTCGTAGAGCGGCTTGACCTGGTCCCACAAGCGGTCGGTCTCGGCGGCCAGTTGCACCGGGGTCATGTCGTACCCGGACCGCCACATTTCGCCCGCATCGGCGAAGCCCATTTCCTTCGCGCCCTTGTTGACCAGTCCGGCGAAGCGCGTGTAATCCTTGCGCATTGGCTGACTGATCGTGTGCCAACCATTGAACGCATCGAGCTGCGCGTTGTAGTCGCGGCTGGTTGCCAACACGTCGCTGAGCTGGCCGATGTCGCGGCAGGTCCTGGCCTCTCCTTCGCCCGTGCAATAACTGCCGGCGCCGTACATGCCTTCCATGCGCGTGGCGATCCGGGTGAGTTCGGCCAGTTCAGCCGGATCCTTCGGCGCCGGCATCGCCGTCATCAACTTGATGAGCTTGATCGAACGCGCCGTGGCAGGTGACAACTGCTGGCCGTCGTAACGCGTGGATTGTTCGATCCACGCATTGAGCTGGGTCAGCCAACGCTCGTTCGCCTTCGCCGCAACCAGCTCGCTATCGGTATTGATATACGTGCTCGACAACCATTGCGCAGAATTGAGTTCTGCATTGATGCTGCGCCACTCGTTGTTGATCCGCGCAACGAACTGGTCGGCGGTTTCGGAAGCAGGCGGCGTGGAGATGCCGGTGACCGTTGTGCTTGCGTCGGACGAAGAAGGAGCGGCTTCGCGGTTGCAGGCCGTCAGGCCCATTGCGCCGAGGATGGCGAGTGCAAGCAAGGCGCGGCGTGGGGGCACGTGGACTTCCGGATTGGGCGGATACGCCGGGACAGTAAGGCTAGACTGCGGGCGTCGCAGCCTGCAAGTCGTGGCTTTCAGCCGCGCGGCACGACCAGTTTGCAATTCGCATCGACAAGGCCACGTGCCTGCAGCCATGCCCAAGCACGTTCGGCATCGTGTTCGACATAAGCGCGCGCCGAGCCGAGCCGGAAGGTATAGCCCCAGGCATCCATGTCCGCCAGCACGCGTGCGTAAGACGCACCAGGCAGCGCATCGCCCAACAAGGCCTGAAGTACGCACACCGCGTCTTCTTCCTCGATGCTGTCAGTCGCGTCGGTGTGCACGCCGACACGGCGCTCTGGCGGCAACACGATCAAATGCCCGGCTTCATGCAGCAGCGAGTGCACGGGGGTGTCGCTGCGTGCATGCACCGTGCTTCCGATGATCCCGGCTTCGCGTTCGCCCCAGTAGCTGCCGGGGATCGGATCGCCGTCGCCGACATGCACCAGCGTCAAGCCAAACGACGCAAGCAACGCCGACGCATCATCGAAATCGATGTCGGCGAGGGTCAGCACCGAAGTCGTGGCCATCGCATCATCGTTCGGATCGGTATTGACCCGGGTTGCCGAAGCAGCAGCCAAGTCGTATTCAGCTCATGTGTTTGATTGCGCCCGGTCATCAGGCAGTGCAACAGAGATGTCCAGCACGTCGTGCTCGCCATCCTTGACCACGTCGACCTTGACCGCATCCACGTCCACATTGACGTACTTGCGGATCACCTCCAGGATTTCACGGCGCATCAGCGGCAGGTAGTCAGGTGCGCCGGCCGAGCTGCGCTCTTGGGCAATGATGATCTGCAGGCGGTTCTTGGCCGTCTGCGCGGTGTTCTTCTTGGGTTTCAGGAAATCAAAAATCGACATGCCTCAACCCCCGAACAGCTTGCTGAAGAATCCCTTCTTTGCCACTTGGGTGAAGCGCATCGGCCGCTCCTCACCCATCAGGCGCGCGACTGCGTCGTCGTAGGCCTGCCCAGCGATTGACTCGGCATCCATGATCACCGGCTCGCCCTTGTTGGATGCGTTGAGCACGTCACCGGATTCCGGAATCACGCCAATGGTCTTCAGTCCAAGCACTTCCTCGACATCGGTGATCGACAGCATTTCGCCACCTTCCACCCGCGAAGGGCTGTAACGGGTCAGCAAGAGATACGCCTTGACGTCGCCATCGTTGTGTTCGGCGCGGTAGGTCTTGGACGCCAGCAGGCCGAGGATGCGGTCGGAGTCGCGCACGCTCGAGACTTCTGGATTGACTACGACCACGGCCTTGTCAGCGAAGTACATCGCGAGATACGCACCCTTCTCGATGCCGGCCGGTGAGTCGCAGATGATGTAGTCGAAGCCATCCTCGCTCAGGTCCTTGAGTACTTTTTCCACGCCTTCCTTGGTGAGCGCGTCCTTGTCACGTGTCTGCGAGGCAGCCAGCACGAACAGGTTGTCGTAACGCTTGTCCTTGATCAGTGCCTGCTTGAGTGAGGCTTCACCGTGGGTCACGTTGACGAAGTCGTACACGACGCGCCGTTCGCAGCCCATGATCAGGTCGAGGTTGCGCAGGCCGACATCGAAATCGATGACCGCGACTTTCTTGCCGCGTTTTGCGATGCCCGTTGCAATGCTGGCGCTGGACGTGGTCTTGCCGACGCCGCCCTTGCCTGATGTGACTACGATGATTTCCGCCAAGTTGGCTTCTCCGTTGATGATGTGCGCGCGCTCAATCGAGCGCGGCGAGCTTGAGTTGGCCCTGCTCCAGCCAGACCTGCACGGCTTTTCCGTGCAGTTCGGCGGGGATGTCTTCCAGGACCTTGTAGTGACCGGCAATCGCGACCAGTTCCGCGTGGAATTCCCGGCAGAAGATGCGCGCGGTTTCGTCGCCTTGTGCACCGGCCAGGGCACGGCCACGTAGCGGTCCGTAAATGTGGATCGAGCCATCAGCAATGACTTCCGCACCCGCGCCCACCGTGCTGACCACGCTCAGGTCGCGGTTGTCCGCGTACACCTGTTGGCCGGAACGTACCGGGCTTGCGTGCACCAGGCCAGGACCTGATTTGGGTAGAGCTGGTGTGGCTGCGGCAGGTGCCGAAACCGGAGCTGGTTCGCTGGGCTGGGTCGCAGGACCCGGCATGGGCTCACTCTCGCCGCGCTCGTATTGCGCGCGGAACTTCGCCAGCAACGGCAGGCCAAGTGCCTGCGAGAGTGTGTCGATGTCCTTGGTGCCATACGCCAATGCCACTGGAAACACACCGGCCTTGTGCAAACCTTCGATCAGGGCTCGGGCGTCATCGAGTGACGGCACGTGGCTCAACCCGCCGAAATCCAGCACGACGGCCGCGCGTCCGAACATGTTGGGTGCGCGCTGCACGCGATCTCGCATTTCATTGGCCAGTTGGGCGACATCCAAGGTGCGGACGCGCAGATTGGCGATGCCGACCTGGCCGAATTTCAATTCACCCGCTTGCGCGTAATCAACCGTCGCACTCATGCACCGGTACCGGTGGCGCGATGGGACAGGGGTGGGGTGCGGGGATGCAACAGCCAAGGTTCATCCGGAAGGGCATCGCCGTAGGTGTCGCGCACCCACGCGAAACTGCACAACGGCTTCATCAGCATGGCGGCGCGCAGTTGATGGCCCGGCATCACGTGCTGGCCCACTTCGCGGAAACCGAAGCTGCCATGGAACAGCAATGCGTGGTCCGTACCGGTCTGCAGGAAGACTTCGCAGGCGAGTTGCGGATAACGCAGTTCGGCATAACTTTGCACGTCTGCATACAGGGCCCGGCCAACACCGCCGCCACGGCGACGACTGGCGACGACCACGCGATCGATATAGAAGAAGTCCGGGTAGCGTTGGCCAAACCACGCGAAGTTGCTGCTGTCGTAATCCGTCGCACCACCAAACCCGATCAGGAAGCCCGCTAGCGTGCCGTCGCGCTCGGCCACGCGAAAATATTCCGCGCACTCAAACAACTGACGGAGTCTGGCTGCGTCCAAGGGGAGGATCGCAGGTCCCGCGGCGTTGTTCAGGGCAAGCACGGAATCCAACTCATGCTCACGCACGTCGCGGATGGCGATCGACATTCCTTTGACTCCGTGTGACTTGGTGCGGATGGTTCGGACCGGTTTCGGCCCGCACGGATTATCGCATGCACCGCAGCGGGCGGCCATGACCTTCGATGCAGGCGCGGACAGGCCGGAAGGGGTTATAAGACGCGATGCTTGCACGTCTCTCCCATACCCGTTTGCTGCGCTTCGCTGGCCTGTTTACCTGGGCCATGGCGTTTCTTCCGCTCCTGTACTCATGGTTCGGGCAGTGGCGTGATCCCGCACCGGACGAAAGCATCGCCCATGTCATGCCTTGGCAAGGGTGGGCTTGCTACCTCGCCTTCGGCATCGGCTATTGGTGGCTGACCCGTGGCCTGGGCCAGCGCAGGCAGGCGTCGGACCATATCTTGCTGGCGATCACTACGCTGGCGGCGATCGGGTTGGGTTTCTATAGCGAATCCGGGCTTGGCAGCGTGCTATTGATGGTCTCGGCCTGCGTGTTGCCGTGGCTGTTGCCGCTGAAGGTCGGCGTGGTGTGGCTGATCGCCGCGCAATTCGCAGTGGTGCCGGTCTTCATGCTGGGGCTGCGTTTCCCTTTGTTTGAAGCATTGATGCAATCGTTGTTGTATGCGGGCATCTCTGGCTTCGTCTTCATCACAAGTCTTATTGCGTTGCAGCAATCAGAGGCGCGCGAAGAGCAGCGTCGCTTGAACGCCGAGTTGCGCTCGACGCGTGCCTTGCTCGCGGAAAGCGCCCGGGTCAACGAACGCACGCGTATCTCGCGGGAACTGCACGATCTGCTAGGCCACCACCTGACGGCGCTCAGCTTGAACCTGGAAGTGGCGGGGCATTTGTCGGACGGTCGGGTCAAGGAGCATGTGCAGCAGGCGCATACGCTGGCGCGCTTGCTGCTGACCGACGTGCGCGAGGCGGTCAGCCAGTTGCGAGACAGCGGCTCGATCGACCTGGGTGCCGCACTGCGGCCGTTGGCCGAGAACTTGCCCAAGCTCGTGATCCACATGGACATCCAGCAGCCATTGACGGTGGATGATCCGGAGCGGGCGCACGTGCTGCTGCGCTGCGCCCAGGAGGCCATCACCAATGCCGTCCGGCATGCGGATGCCCGCAATCTCTGGCTTCAAGCCCACAGCGATGGCCACCTCATCTCGTTGCAGGTGAGGGATGATGGCGGCGGGACCGATGAATTCGCCAACGGCAATGGCTTGCAGGGCATGCGCGAACGCCTGCGCCAGCTCGGCGGCCGACTCGAGATCCAGACACGGGCTGGAGACGGCTTCCAGCTCACGATGACCCTGCCGGCGGGCGCCACCGTCGATTCCGATATCCATGAAGGAGTGGCTGCATGAACCGAACCGGTCCGATTACGGTGTTCCTCGTCGACGACCAGACCCTCGTTCGACAGGGCATCCGGTCCTTGCTGTCACTTGCGGAGGGCATTGAAGTCGTCGCAGAGTCGTCCGACGGCCGCCACGCGGTTGAAACCATTCCCCTGGTCAAGCCGGATGTGGTCCTGATGGACATGCGCATGCCGATGATGTCGGGGCTGGAGGCGTTGCAGGCCTTGGGGCGGATGGGCGAGTTGCCGCCGACAATCATCCTGACCACGTTCGATGATGACCAATTGGTGCTGGCCGGTATCAAGGCCGGCGCCAAGGGCTACCTCCTCAAGGACGTGTCGCTTGAGCAGCTGGTCAACGCCATCCAGGCCGTGGCGGGCGGCGGCTCGCTCGTGCAGCCGGCGGTGACCCAGCGCCTGCTGTCAGGCCTGGAGCACATGCGCAATGAATTCGTGAGTCTGGACCGACCAGATCCATTGACAGACCGCGAGACCGAGATATTGCGTTTGATGGCATCGGGGTTCTCAAACAAGGAGATCGCGAATTCCCTGGGGGTCGCCGAAGGCACGATCAAGAACCACGTGTCGAACATCCTCTCCAAGCTGGGCGTACGCGACCGTACGCGCGCGGTATTGAAGGCGTTCGAATTGCAATTGGTGTGATCCGTCGCGATTTGTTGACTAACCCCTCGCCCCGGCCGCGCATCGTTTGGTAGGATGGCCGGTCTGCGCGGGTCACCCGCGAGCGGCCCTCCCGGAGATTCCTGAATGACTCGTTTGCTCGAGATCCTGATTTCCCTCGCAATCGTTGCGGCGCTGTACTTGGCCGTTGCCTTGGTCCTGCCGTCACAACGCCATTTGTCTGAAAAAACTGAGACCAATCGCAAGATCACCATCGTGTTCGATTCCTTGAATAGCTTGCGCAGGTTCAAGGCATGGAATCCGCTGGTCCTGCGTGATCCACGCGTCCAGCTGAATTTTTCCGGGCCGGATGCCGGCGTTGGCGCTCGCTTGGACTACGTGTCCGAGAACGACCGCATTGGAAATGGTTCGTGGGAACTGACGGAAAGCGTCCCGCGCGAGAAGATCTCTTACAAGATCGACAACATCGAGCGTGGCAGCAACAAGACCACCTCGTTCAGGTTCAAACCGACCGGGCGCAACAACCGCAACGTCGAGATCATCCAGACCTATGACGTTGATTACGGATGGAACCTGATCGGTCGGTACGCCGGCTTGTACGTTGCGCGTCACGTGGGCGACGACATGAAGCTCGGCCTGTCGCGCATCGTCACCATGCTTGCTGCCGTGCCGAACGTCGACTACGCCGTGTCTGGCAGCAAGATGACGCCGCCAAAGACGGTTCAGCGCCCCGCCGAGGACCTGTTGTTCGTCTCTGCAGGCAACGTGGATCGCGCCAATTCGAAGATCCAGGACTCGCTTGCGGCGAACGCGGAGTGGATTAGCCGGGTGATGGCCGCCAATGATCTGGAGGCAGTGGGTCCACTGCGGGTAATCACCACGGATCTGGGACGCGAGGCTTATAACTTCGATGTCGCCCAGCCCGTTCGAAAGAAAGGTGGTGGCGAAACCGGCAAGGTCTCGCTACAGGGCCCGGTGCAGTTTGTGCAGACCAAGCCCGCTAAAGTCGCGATGACGTCGTACACCGGCTATATGGCCGAACTGGAAACAGTGCGCAATGCACTGCGTGCCTGGGCGCTGACTGCGGGTTACGAGGTGACCGATCGTCCATACGAATCGTATAAATCGGGCATCGCCCCGTCGTTTACCGAGAATGGGCAATTCGATGTCTACTGGGTCTTGAAATAATCCATCAAGCCTCCTCGTGGAACATAAACGCCGCGCTTGTCGTGGCGTTTATGTTTTCTGCACACGAGTCCTGGCAGCGTGAGTGCTTGCATCGTCATCTTTG
>JBKJOY010000110.1:0-9103 GCA_046595415.1 Thermomonas sp. | reverse complement strand
CTGCTTCTGCGCGTCGCTCAATCGGGCGACGTTCTTCACCTGCAGCGCCATGCGCGGGTTCTTCTGCAGCAGCGTCTCGTGGCGCATCAGGAAGTCCCAGTACAGCGTGGTGTACGGGCAGGCGCGGTCGCCAGTGCGCAGGGCCGGGTTGTACCGGCAACTGGCGCAGGGGCCGCCCATGCGCTGGATGTACTTGCCGGTGGCGACATACGGCTTGCTGGCCATCAGCCCGCCGTCGCCGTATTGGCTCATGCCCAAGGTGTTGGGCAACTCAACCCATTCCACCGCGTCAACGTACACGGCCAGATACCACGCGTGCACCTGCTGTGGTTGCACGCCCAGCAGCAGGGTGAACAGACCGGTCACCATCAGCCGCTGGATGTGGTGGGCATAGCCGTGCTCCAGCGTCTGGGTGAGCGCATCGCGCAAGCAGGCCATGTCGGTGTTTCCGGTCCAGTACCAAGCTGGCAGGTCTTCCTGCGCGTCCAGTGCGTTGCGTTCGACGTAGGCCGGCATCTGCGTCCAGTAAATGCCTCGCACGTATTCGCGCCAGCCCAGGATCTGGCGGATGAAGCCTTCGGCGCTTTGCAGCGGCACGTTGCCGTTGCGATATGCCGCCTCGGCAGCCTCGACCACTTCGCGCGCGGTGAGCAATTTCAGGTTCAGTGCAGCCGACAGGTGCGAGTGATAGAGCCATGGTTCGCCTGGCCACAGCGCGTCCTCATAGCGACCGAACAGCGGCAGGCGCTCGGCGATAAAGCGCTGCAGCGCCTGCAGGGCCTGCTCGCGGGTGACTGGCCACGCGAAGGTGTCCAGTGTCCCGGGATGCGTGGCGAATCGCTCATTGACCAGCGCGATCACATCGCGGGTGATCGCATCGGGGGTGAACGTCGCCCGTGGCGGCAGCATGCCGGGACCGGCCGGGCCGAACGATTCGCGATTGTCGGCATCGAAATTCCACTGGCCGCCGACCGGCTGCTTGCCATCCATCAACACGCCGTGGCGCTGGCGCAATTCGCGATAGAAATACTCCAGCCGAAGCTGCTTGCGGCCCTTGGCGTGCGCCGCGAACTCGCGCACCTTAGTGTAGAAGTGCCGGTCCTCACACAGCTCCAGCGCCAGGCCCGTCATCTCGACGACCGCCGTGATCGCTTGCAGCACGCGCCAGTCGCCCGGAGCCGTCAGCGCCACACGTTGCGGCGCCAGCCTTGCCAGGGCGACCTCAAGCTCGGCGGCCAGGCTGCCGTGGTTGCCTGGATCGTCCAGCTGCGTGTAGTGCAGCGAGCGGCCCGCCGCGCGCAATGCTTCAGCGAAATGGCGCATCGCCGACAGGAACAGTGCGGTGCGCTGCTTGCTCGACCAGACATGGGTGGATTCTTCCGAGACTTCGGCCATCCACACGGCATCCTGTGCGGGGTCGAAGCCGTCAAACGCCGCAGCCTCCAGGTCCAGCTGGTCGCCCAGCACGATGACCAGCGTGCGCAGCCCGCTCATGGACGGCCGGGGACCGCAACCGTTTTGCGACAGCGGTCGGAGCAGTACTTCATCTCTGCCCAGCACCGCTCCAAACGTTTGCGCCAACTCATCGGTCGGCCACAGGCGATGCACGGAAGGCCTGTTTGTTGCCCTTGAACGGGGACAGCGGCGCGGTTTTCATTGCGGGACAGGAAAGGCCGGACGTGGTGGAAATGCGATCATGGACCCATTACGGGAAAGTGCTCTCGACGGATGCGTGCGAAATGGATTCGGTGACGTCGAACAACGAACACTGGATGCGCCACGCCTTGGCGCTGGCCCAGCGCGCCGAGCGCGAGGACAACGAGATCCCGGTAGGTGCGTTGGTAGTGGACGCCGATGGCCAGTTGCTGGGCGAGGGCTGGAACCGCAATATCGCCGAGCATGACCCGAGTGCGCACGCGGAAATCGTCGCCCTGCGGCGTGCCGGTCAGGCGCGAGGCAACCACCGCTTGTTGGGTTGCACGCTATACGTGACGCTTGAACCGTGCGCGATGTGCGCGATGGCCGCCGTGCACGCGCGCATTGCCCGGGTGGTGTTTGGTGCATCCGATCCGAAGACGGGCGCCGCCGGTAGCGTCTTCGACCTGTTGGCTGATGCGCGGCATAACCACCGTGTCGAGGTGTTGGGTGGGGTGCTGGGCGAGCAGTCGGGGGCGATGCTGACCGCTTACTTCCGCGCGAAACGTGGAAGGCTGATCAGCACCCAAGCCTCTTCATAAAGGCCGCATCGCCATCTCACGGACGAATGCCTCAGCGTCTACGGTGCGCCGCAGTTGGGCGAACGCCAGATCCAGGTCGCTTCCGGGGCCGGCTACCAGCCTTTGATCTTGCTGGCTCATCGCAGCGACGACGCGATCCCCTATCGCACCGAGCAATGCACCAGAGACCGAATCCCGCATCTGTCCCACGCTTTCCCGAAGTTCCACGGTGACACTGGCCGGCAGGCCGCGACTCTGCAACCAGGCACCGAACAGCATGGAAGCAACCTCGGTGGCGGCACGTGCACCCACTTGGCGTTGCAGTTGTTGTTGGGCCTGATGGCGAGCAGCAGGTCCGATGTTCTGGTCTGCTACCAATGCCGTCTTGGCGATGTCACCTGCGATATTCGCTTGGACAGTGAGTAAACCCAGCGCGATGTTCTGGCCGGTGGTCAGTGTCGGGCCCACCATGGAGCGCCCCGCTGCGCTCAAGCCCCTGGGGATAAGCACGTTGGTGACCACCGTGATGCTGGTGGTGATTGCCGCGTTTCCCATGGCTTGGCGCAGGGTCTGGTTTGCTGCGAGATTGTCCTGGGTATTGCCGGTGAACGTCAGACCGGTGCCTCCGGCGCCTACGGCGAGTGCGGTTCCTCCCGACAGGACGGTCGCACCCACCAACAGCACGCCCGCGGAAGCGTCGCGCACGAACCTCGCTGCCGCCAACGCGTTTTCCCATCCTCCTACGTTAGCGTCGATGGCTTGCGCAGTTGCGTGCGATGCCTCGCGTGACATGCGGTTGTAGTGGGCGCTTGCCGCCTCACCATCCGCGCGCACCCGAACCAAATGCTCGTAAAAGCCCCTCGCATCCCTCGCGGCATCGGCAAGTATTTCATTGATGCTGACGCGCGCCGCTGCGGTCGTGGCCGCGCGGATACCGTTGAAGTTTGTTTCCACTTCCGTGGTGGTCGGCAGACCCCAACCGTGGTCGACCCGCCTGATCCTGCTTCGACTGACCAGTTCGCGGTTGTAGAAGCAGGAACGGAACACATGGGCGCACCCATCTGGATCGAAGGCCCAGCCGCGGCCGCGGGTATCTGCGTAAGTGATCCAAGCCAATTGGTTTGCTCCCCGATGGAAGGGCCCGCCGACAAAGGACCGGGCGCGCCGTGATCATTGATCAGCGAAGGCGCGATGGCTATAGGTGTTTGGTGATAGCCAGAAGTTACTATGCAAGCTTATTGACGTCAGCCTCGCCGCAGCATCTCCTGGTTGAGCTCCAGGTCGAAGCTCCTGACCGCCAGACTGACTTCGCGCCACATCGCAAAGCTGGCGGCCAGCAGGAACAGCACGCCAAGCACCGCCGTGATGGTGGGCACGGCGCCAAGCCGGAATCCGAGAAACGCGTCCATCGCCAAGGCCAGGCTGGTGCCCACGAAACTGGCCAGCGCACCGTAAAGCAGGCGGCAGGCGCGCAAAACGAGGTGGGCGCGTTGGCGATGACGGCGAATCTGTTCCTCGCGCTCGGAATGATCCGGGGCGTCCCGTTCCCAGGCGATGATCAGCCCGCGCAGCCGATCCACGACACGCGCCAGTCGACTATTCGCCGACATCAACAACGATGCCGTTGCCGTGAGGAAAAAGGCCGGCGCCAGCATCGAGGTCAGGATGGCGTAGTGGCCCATTGCGTTGGTGGCTGTCTGCAGCATGCCGGTTCCCTTGGATGAGCCGGTATCATGCCCTGACCCTATCGGGCAGGTGAATACATGACCTCGAACGGCAAGACAGATAATCCCAAAGATCGGCTGATCTGGATCGACCTGGAGATGACCGGGCTGGATACCGACCGCGACGGCATCCTGGAAATCGCCACGGTGGTGACGGATGGCCAGTTGAATGTGCTGGCGGAAGGCCCGGAATTGGCGATTGCACATCCGTTGACGACGCTGGAAGCGATGGATGACTGGAACCGCAACCAGCACGGCAAATCCGGGTTGTGGGCGCGTGTGCTGGAGCAGGGCGTGCCGCTGGCCGAGGCCGAAGCGCGCACGCTGGCCTTCCTGCGGGAATGGGTACCGGCAAACGCTTCGCCGATGGCTGGCAATTCGATCTGCCAGGACCGGCGTTTCATGGCTCGCCTGACGCCTGCGCTCGAAGCATATTTCCACTATCGCAACCTCGATGTCAGCACGATCAAGGAGCTTGCGCGGCGCTGGGCGCCGCAAACGATGGCCGGTTTCAACAAGCAGTCCGCGCATACCGCGTTGAGCGATGTGCGCGATTCGATCGATGAGCTGCGGCACTATCGACAGTTCATGGGTACCTTGGCCGGGTTGCCGGCAGACTGAGGCGAATCGCGCGGGCATGAAGCGGATGCAGGGGGCGTCCAAACACATCGGATCGCCCTGGACGTGGCGCAGATTGCTATGCCTGTGTCTGCTGTGGGCCTTGTTGCCGATGGGCGCAGCGTTTGCGCAAGACAAGCCGCTGTCTGCGTACTTCCGCGAGACCTGGACCACCCGCCAGGGTTTGCCGCATAACCAGGTCAATGCGATTGCGCAATCGCCAGACGGCTATTTATGGCTGGGTACCTGGGAAGGCCTGGTGCGCTACAACGGTCTTGAATTCCACGTGTTCGATCGTGGCAATACCCCGGAGCTCAAGGACAACGGGGTGCGTTCGGTGCGCGCTACAGCGGATGGTGCGGTGGTCGTGGGCACCTCGCGTGGCGGCGTCAGCATCTTGCGTGGCGACCGCTGGCGTACGTGGTTGATGAAGGATGGGTTGTCCCAGGAAGAGGTGATGGATGCCCTGGTCGACAATCAGCAGCGCTTGTGGGTGGCCACCGAGAGCGCTGGCGTCACCCGCATCGACACCGACCATGACCAGGCGAAACCGACTTATTTCAATAGCCGCAACGGACTGCCATCCGATGTGATGTACGGGTTGCTGCTGGACCGCGATGGCAGTGTCTGGGTGGCCACGGCGGCCGGTCTGGTCCATTTCAGCGGGGATCACACGGTGGTGTATGACTCGGCGGCGGGATTACCCGATGCGCCGATCTTCAGCGTGATCCAGGACGCGGCGGGCACCCTGTTCGTCGGTACCGAGCGTGGCGTGTATCGGCGCACCGCGGATCGCTTCGTCCTGCTGTCACCGGACCTGCCCGTCGACGGCGTGCCCAGTCTGGCAACCGATGCGTCCGGCAACCTGTGGGTCGGGACCGTCAACAATGGATTGCTGCGGGAACGTGCCTCCAGTATCGAGCATTTCACCAGTTTGCGTGGATTGCCCAACAACCGTGTGGCGGCGTTGCTGGTGGATCGCGAGGGCAGCATCTGGGCGGGTACCAATGCTGGATTGATGCGGCTCAGCGATGCGCCGTTCAGCACGTTGAACCGGGACCAGGGGCTGACCGATGACTACGTGCGCGCATTGGCCGAATCCCGGGACGGTTCGATCTGGATCGGCACCAGTCGAGGCTTGAACCAGTGGCGTAACGGCAAGCTGCAGGCGAGCTACACCAGCAGCGATGGACTGCCAAGCGACTCGATCCTGAGCCTGCTGGAAGACCGCGACGGCAGCCTGCTGGTGGGTACCTACACTGCAGGTCTGTTGCGTTTGCGCAATGGCAAGGTGCTGGCGCAGTACGACAGCGCGCATGGCATGCCGGCCAGCAACCAGATCCGCGCACTGGCGCAACAACCCGATGGAACCGTGTGGATCGGTACCAGCCGTGGCTTGGCGCGCATGCGCGACGGCAAATTCACCTATTACGGCATTGAACAAGGGTTGCCCCGCGATTTCATCATCACCCTCTACGTGGCCCGCGACGGCACCCTGTGGGTCGGCACGGCGAATGGCGCTGCGCATATCGTCGCGGACAAGGTCACGGCCGTGGACATGCGTGGCATGAACGGCGCCCAGGATGTCTTCGACTTCCACGAGGACGTCGACGGCACCTTATGGATCGCCAGCGACCGCGGCCTTGTCCGCTATCGCAATGGCAAACTGCAAGTGTTGGGCCTGGTGCAAGGACTGCCGATCGACACCCTGTTCGAGGTCATCGACGACGAGCATGGCAGCCTGTGGCTCACGTCCAACCGAGGCGTCCTGCGGATCCGGCGGAGCGACGCGAATGCCGTGTTATCGGGCAGCAAGCTCACATTGACCGTGGACCATTTCGGCGAAGCCGATGGAATGGCGAGTAGCCAGTGCAATGGCGGAGCGGGACCGGCTGCCTTGCGCGATGCGCGCGGGAGAATCTGGGTGGCCACGGCTGGCGGCGCTGCGGTCGTCGATCCCTCGAAGCTCGACGAATACCGCCGCGAGTTGCCGCCGGTGGTCATCGAGGACGTGCTGGCGAATGACAAGGAGACGGCAATCGAATCGCCGCTGCGCTTGGCGGCGGGGACTCGCAAGCTCGAATTCCATTACGCAAGCCTGACCTTCAAATTTCCTCGCTTCATCCGTTATCGCTATCGATTGGATGGCCTGGAGCGTGAGTGGAACGAACGCGGCAATCAGCGGGTTGCCCAGTACACGAACCTGCGCCCCGGGCATTACCGGTTCATGGTCAATGCCGCACTGCCTGGCCTGGGCATGGGCTGGAGCAAGGACACGACGTCGGTGGAAATCGAAATCAAACCGATGGTCTGGCAGCAGCCATGGTTCCTTCCGATGTTGCTGATAGTGGCCGGCTTGCTGGTTGCAGGCATGTATCGCTGGAGGCTGGGCCATTTGCGGCAGCGTTCAGTGGCGCTGGAAGACCTGATCGCGCAGCGCACCAGCGATCTGCGCGACCGCACCGAACGTTTGATTGAATCAGACAAGGAAAAGACCTTCCTGCTGGAAAAGCTCAAGCAACATGCCGAGGCGTTCGAACGCCAGGCGCGCGAGGATGCACTGACCGGGCTCGCCAATCGACGCAGCATGGATGAGGAGCTTGCGCGTGGCTTTGCCGAATCCATCGCGTCGGATCGACGCCTAAGCGTGGCGCTGTTCGACATCGACGAATTCAAGCGGATCAACGACGGCTATTCGCACGCGGCGGGTGACCAGGCATTGATCGCAGTCGCCCGCGCCATGCGCGAGGAATTGGGCGGGCTGGGCATGCTGGCGCGCTGGGGTGGGGAGGAATTCGCCGTGATGTTCGAAGGCTTGCCACTGGAGGAAGCGCGACATCGATGCGAGCGCTTGCGCTGGGCGGTCGAACGACTCGACTGCAGCGCATTTGCACCAGGCTGGAAACTCACGATCAGCGGTGGCGTGGCCGAGCGCACCGGCTTGTCACACTACGAAAAGCTGCTGAGTCGCGCGGATGCATTGTTATATGAAGCCAAGCGCGCCGGCCGCAACCGCATCCACGGCTGAAGCACGTTTCAATCGCTGCCAGCTACCGCTGCAGCAGGGAGCGACGCACTTGTACCAAGGTCGGCCGAATCGCTCGAAGCCTGGGTGATTGCATGCTGGTAGACGTGCACGTCACGCGGCGGGTAGAGCATGCTGATCCCGGCGTCAGTCAGGTCACGGTGGACCGCTTCGATCAGTTCGCTTCGCGTTTGCGCGAATGTTTCGGTCTTGATCCACGCCCGCAGCTCCAGGTTGACGCTGCTCTCGCCGAGGCTCGCCACGATGACGTCACTTGCTGGTTTGCGCAGCACTGACGGATTGGCCTTGGCCGCACCCAGCAACACTTCACGGGCCTGCTCAACGCGCTCGCCGTAGCCAATCCCGAAGGCGATATCGGCGCGCCGCAATGGTTTGTGGCTCAGGTTGACGATGGGCTTGTTGGTGATCTCGCTGTTGGGCAGGACGATCATTTCGTTCTGGTAGGTCCGCATGCGGGTGGTGAAGATGCGGACCTGCTCGACCACACCTTCAATGCCGCCGACACGGACCGCATCACCCGCTTTGAACGGACGTTGCACGATCAGCATGATGCCGGACGCGATGTTGGACAGCGAATCCTTGAGCGCCAGGCCGATCGCAAGGCCCGCCGCACCCAACATGGCGAGCAGCGACGTGGTTGGAACGCCCACCTTTTGCAGGGCAGCGATCACCACCACGATCATCAATGCCGCGAACACCACGTTGCGCAGGAAACTGCGCAGGATCTCCTCCGCTTCCATCCGTATCAGCGCCGCATCCAGCAGGTTGGTGACACGGCGTGCCAACCACCAGCCAATCAGCAAAATCAACGCTGCAACCGCCAGGTCAATGGCCTTGTCAGCCAGACCCTCGCTCATCCACGTGCGCGGGTCGAAGTCGAATGATGGATTCGGGGCCGTTGGCTTCATGCCTTGGAGCGTGCCAGCGCCAGCCAGGTATCCACCACCGTGTCCGGATTCAGCGACACCGACTCGATGCCTTGTTCCATCAGCCATACCGCGAGGTCGGGGTGATCGCTCGGGCCCTGTCCGCAAATGCCGATGTACTTGTCGCGGGCGCGCGCCGCGCTGATCGCCATGGCCAGCAACTTCTTGACCGCCGGGTCACGTTCATCGAACAGGCCGGCAACGATGGCCGAGTCACGATCAAGACCCAGGGTGAGCTGGGTCATGTCGTTGGAGCCGATCGAGAAGCCATCGAAGATGTCCAGGAACTCGTCGGCCATCAGCGCGTTCGATGGCAGCTCGCACATCATGATGATCTTCAGGCCACCGCCATCACCGCAGACGTCGCCTTGGACGAGGCCATTTTCGCGCAGCACTTCTATCACCTTGCGGCCTTCATCCAGCGTGCGCACGAACGGGATCATCACCCACAGGTTGTCGAGGCCCATGTCTTGGCGCACGCGTTTGACCGCGCGGCATTCCAGCGCGAAGGCGTCCTTGAATGACGGGTCGATATAACGGCTGGCCCCGCGGAAGCCGATCATCGGATTTTCT
>JBKJOY010000336.1:0-4468 GCA_046595415.1 Thermomonas sp. | reverse complement strand
CTCGCGCGGGCTGCTCATTGACGTCTGGGTTGTAGGGATTGCAGATCGCACCTGGGGGCAGCATCGATACCACGCACCGTAACTGCCGCTTGCTACCCGGGATTGGAATGGCGACTTGTTTGATGCCCTTGCGCACCCATTCTTCCAGCAGCGTGCCCCCCGGGATCCAATAGCGGTCGAAGCGCGTGCCGCGGTATTCAAGGCCCGGACGTTGCAACCATGTGCCCGCGCGATCCACATCAATGCCGCTTTGCTTCGTCCACTCATCAGACAAACGTGGGCTGCCATCGGCATTGAACAATCCGGGCCTGCCATCGCCATTGCGACCTTGACCCTTTCCGCTTCCATTGCCGCTACCTGCGACGTTACGGGTGGACGCACCCCAGTCATCCGTCTTCGCAGCCCCGGGCCAGCCACCTGGCGCAGGCTTGTTGCCAGAACCCGCGCCCGCCCCTGTCGCCGCCACGCCACGGCCACCCTGCGCGGCAGGCTGCGCACCCTGCCCCTTGCCGGCCGGCGTTGTTCCATTTGCCGGCGCATTCCCGCGCTCACCGCCAGCACCCGCCGCCGGGCTGGGCTGTTGGGCGACGCCGTTGCCTGATCGTGCGGAAGGCGTTGGCGCACCTCCTGGCAGCGTCGGCACGTCAGTGACATCTCCGCGAAGTTGCGGGATCACAATCCTGCGAGTGGGCTCTGTCGGCACTACGCGCTGTGGTTGCGCCGCCAGACCCTGTAGTTCCAGGGTTTCGATCTGCTGGACTTGCGGTTGCAGTTGCGGCGTGTGCAGTTCGACCTGTACCTCGCGCGGCTTGAGCACGCGCACTGGCTGCGGCTGCAGGGTGGCAATGGCTTCGACCACCTGCGTAGGCTGGGACTCGCGCACCTGCACCTGCGGCACCTGCACGTCACGCAGCTTCGGCGGCGTCAGCTGGAAGGCCTGCGGTTCCGGCACACGCACGTCGCTCACTTGCAATGGCTGGGACGCTTCCACTGCCGGGGATGGTGGCGACTCACGGGTCAGCTGGGGTGCCTCGTTACTCGCGGCCAGCTGCGGTTGCTGAGGCATGGGGACGCTGGCGATGGCAGCATCCGGCCTGCCTACCGCAGGCGCGGGCGTCGTCGCACGGGTTGCGGAGGCAGCGGCTGCGGCTGCGGATTCCGCACCGGCACTGGCCAACGCGCCACCACCCTCCGCCACATTGCCACGGCCGATGAACTCGACCTGCACGGCCTGCTCATCCTCGGAAGGCGACGGCGGCATCATGAAACGCAGGTACATCAGCCACAACAACAGCGAGATCAGGATCAAGTGCAGCACGATATCGATCGCACCCACCACGATCCGCATCGGCCGCTCATCCCGAAGATCCGGTTCCCACTGCTGCTGCAGCAGTTTGCTGATCGATTGCCAGCGTCCCATCGGCGACGGCGCGCGCGGGATTGCCCGCAAGGGTCGCTGCAGGAACGCCGCGACCAGCGATGGCGCCAAGGAATCTTCCGAATGCCCGCCTGCCAGCGGCATCGCATCGTGCCAATCTTGCCAGCCCTTGGGCAGCGTTCCCGGCGTTTCCGGACGGAGCGTCAGTCGTGTGCGTCGTTGGTTGATCGCAGCGATGACGTCGGCGGAATTCGTCACCCGTAGCGGACCCGGTCAGCCTGCGGTGCGTGGGGACAAACCTGACTCACCTGCCTCGCTGCTGCGCGGCATGTAAGGCGCATCACCGGTGTCATGGTCGGTCGCATCGCGCACGGCGGTGACGCCGGGGACTTTCTCCATCAGGGTTTTTTCGATGCCCTGCTTCAGGGTGACATCGGCCATCCCGCAGCCGTGGCACCCACCACCGAAGCGCAGCAACACAACGCCGTCGGCAGTGATTTCCTGCAAGCTGACGTGGCCACGATGCTGGGCCAGTTGCGGGTTGATTTCGTGCTCGATGGTCCAGCGCACGCGCTCAACCATCGACGCCGATGCGTCGGGTACCTGGCCTTTGATCTTCGGGGCACGTATTTGCAACTGCCCGCCCGTCGCCTTGGCTTCGTAGTCGATCTCCGCGCCATCAAGGAACGGCACACTCGGCGCATCCAGCCACAAGGTGAATCCATTGCAATCAATCGCCCATTCATCGCCCTTCAGGTCACCCGGTTCGGCGAACTCCAAACGGACGTCGGCACGCGGGGTGCCCGGCTCATTCGCGGCAAGGCGAACACCCAAGCCTGGCAAGGCCTCACGCTCGATGAGTTTGCGGAAATGGTCTTGCGCGGATTCTGATATCTGGATCATGCGGCTATTCTAGTCCAGCCATGCCGTCGCCCGGCAGCGCGCTTATGCGTGATTCGCAACTTCGCGATGGTTCCGGTTCAGCGCTGCAACCCAGGAGATCCCCATGTCCGATCTGGTTCCACTTGCCCAAGCGCGCTGCGCGCCACGCCGCGGCAGCGAACACCGCCTGACCGAAGCCAGCATCCGCGAACTGCTGCAACAGTTGCCGAGTTGGGAACTCGCCGAGCACGGCCACGCCCTCACCCGCACGTTCGCCTTCAAGGACTACTACCGGACGATGTCGTTCGTGAACGCACTGGCCCACATCGCCAATGCGGAAGACCACCATCCCGACCTGTCCGTCCACTACGACCGTTGCGTGGTGCGTTTTTCCACCCACGACGTCGGTGGACTGAGCGAAAACGACTTCATCTGCGCCGCAAAGGCCGACACCCTAGTCGCCTGAGTCAGCTGGACTGAAGACCAGCACGCAGATCTCGGCGTCGGTCAATTCCGGCTGCAGGACCAAGCCGGACTCAGCCATGCAGGCGGTCGAGCACGTCCATCAGATCCGGTGCCAGTGGCGCGTTGAGTTGGTACGGCGCCTTGCCGGCATCAAGGGTGAATTCCAGCGTCGAGGCATGCAGGAACAGCCGCTTCAGCCCGACCTGCTCCCGCAATCGCTTGTTGGCGGCCTGGTCACCGTATTTGTCATCGCCCGCGACCGAATGGCCAATGTGCTGGGCATGCACGCGGATCTGGTGGGTACGCCCGGTCTCGATGCGCACCTCGCAATAGCTCTGGCCGTTACAGCGTTCCAGCACCTTGAAATGACTCATCGACGGCTTGCCATTGGCATGGACCTGGACATGACGTTCGCCACCTTGGCGCAGGCCCACATGTAGCGGCGCATCGACCGACATCACGCCGTCCGGCATGCGCCCGGTCAGCAGTGCCAGATAGCGCTTGCGGATGCCGGCACCATGGTCTTCACGCAGCAGCGCCTGCAACTCGACCAGCGCTGAACGCTTCTTGGCGATGATCAACAGGCCGGAGGTATCGCGGTCCAACCGGTGCACCAGTTCCAAGGTTTCCTTGGGACGTAACGCACGCAAGGCCTCGATCGCACCCCAGGAAATGCCACTACCGCCATGGCTGGCCAGTCCCGATGGCTTGTTCAGCGCCAGCAGGCGCGCATCCTCGAATACGATGGATGCGGTCAATGCATCGAGCAGTCCTTGCGGCGGCGTTCTGTCGCTATCTTCGGCGTTATCGATGCGAACAGGCGGGATCCGGATCTGATCTCCCTCTTCCAGGCGCCGATCAGCCTTGACCCGCCCGCCATTGATCCGGACTTGACCGCTGCGGACCAGCTTGTAGACCAGGGACCTGGGCGCACCCTTGAAGTAGTTCAGCAGGAAGTTGTCCAAGCGCTGCCCTTCGCGGTCTTCAGAGACCTTGTAGTTGCGGGCGCTGCCGGCGGCTCGATCATCGTTTTCTGAATGGGTCATTTTAATTATGATCTGATACACTCGCCAAGCGAGATAAGGGTTTGATTCCGCAGGAAGTTGCCCCGGCCAAAAGCCGGTCTTCCTTCGTCCCGGAACAGTCCGTTGCCACCGCCCCCGGGGCGGCCATGTTAACGACTGTACGGCAAGCCCGGCCATCGCCGGTCGCTTTAGCGCCCGTGTAGACGCTGAACAATGTCCCGCGCGACCGGCCCCAGGCCGCTGTCGCCGGCCCTGCAATACGGAAGGAACATAAGCGCTCCCGCGGCTGGCCGTGGTGTCGTAGCGCTGGAAGACTAGAAGCGACACGGTGGCGCATTGCGCGACTGCGGCGCTTGCGGTATCCAGAGGCGATACGCCCCATGGCGTTGCCGCGTCCCTGCCCAACCGGGTGGAGCGCGCGAGGAACGCACAATGAAGCGAATGCTCATCAATGCCACGCAGGCGGAAGAACTGCGGGTGGCCACGGTCGACGGCCAGAATCTGTACGACATCGACATCGAACAGCCGTCGAAGGAAAACAAAAAATCCAACATCTACAAGGGTCGCATCACGCGACCCGAGCCTTCGCTGGAAGCGGCGTTCGTTGAATACGGCGGCGACCGCCACGGCTTTTTGCCGCTGAAGGAAATCTCCCGCGATTACTTTCAGGCGGGCGTCGACCATAACAAGGGCACGATCCGCGAACTCCTGCGCGAAG
>JBKJOY010000395.1:0-7619 GCA_046595415.1 Thermomonas sp. | reverse complement strand
CCTTCGCCGAGCAGATCACCGGCAGCATCGACATCGAACGCATGAAGCGGGTCAGCCTGCGTATTGAAGCCGTGGCGATGGCACTGGACGGTGCCGACTTCCTGCAGGTATTCCAGTACTTCGTCGATGCGGGACAGGACACCACCGAGAGTTTCACCTCTGCCCAGCGGGTGTTCCGCGGCGTGCCGACGACCGGCGGCTGCGCATTCACCAAGGACACCGTCTACCTGCGCGGCCTGATCGGCGTGCACACGTTTTTCCGCTGGGCGCTCAAGCAGCGCAAGTTGCGCCTGTGCCGGATGCTGTTCGCAGGCAAGATGACCCTGGCCGACGTGCAGCGCTTCGAGCCCTTGTTTGATAGCGGGGATTTGCTGCCGCCGCGCTGGTTGCCGGAATGGGTGGAACGTGCGAATGGCTTGGCCGGCATGCTGGCGTTTTCGCTGTTCGCCAACCGGATCCGGCTGGACCAGATCATGTCAGCGGAGCGCGTCACTGATATCTAGTGACGTGCGTCCAACCTGCGGTTCCGGATGAAGCCGGTATTATTGGTTTCTCCCGCTTTCGTGGTGTGTGCCGATGACCGACCAGCATGATTCCAGCGACGATCTGAAACAGGCGGCGCTCGACTACCACCGGCTGTGTCCGCCCGGCAAGATCAAGATCAGCGCAACCAAGCCCATGGTCACCCAGCGCGATCTGGCGCTGGCGTATTCGCCGGGCGTGGCCTACGCCTGCGAGGCGATCGTTGCCGATCCGAATGAAGTCAGCACGCTGACCGCGCGCGGCAATCTGGTCGCGGTGGTCACCAATGGCACCGCGGTCCTCGGCCTCGGTGACATTGGCCCGCTGGCCAGCAAGCCGGTGATGGAAGGCAAGGGCGTCCTCTTCAAGAAATTCGCCGACGTCGACGTGTTCGACATCGAAATCAACGAGCGCGATCCCGACAAGCTGGTCGACATCATCGCCTCGCTGGAGCCGACCTTCGGTGGCATCAACCTGGAAGACATCAAGGCACCGGAGTGCTTCTACGTTGAGCGCAAGTTGCGTGAGCGGATGAATATCCCGGTGTTCCATGACGACCAGCACGGCACTGCGATCATCGTCGGCGCCGCGATCCTCAACGCACTGGAAGTGGCCGGCAAGAACATCGCCGACGTGAAGCTGGCAACCAGCGGTGCTGGCGCGGCCGGCATCGCTTGCCTCGACATGCTGGTGGCGCTGGGCATGAAGCCGGAGAACATCCTGGCAGTGGATCGCGACGGCGTGCTCTACACCGGCCGTGAGCACCTGGATCCGGACAAGCAACGCTATGCGCGTGAGACCGACAAGCGCAGCCTGGCCGACATCGTCGAGGGCGCGGACATCTTCCTGGGTCTTTCCGCTGGGGGCATCCTCAAGGCGGAGATGGTCGCGACGATGGCGCAGCGGCCGATTATTTTGGCGCTGGCCAACCCGAACCCGGAAATCCTGCCCGAGGATGCGAAGGCGGTGCGCCCGGATTGCATCATCGCCACCGGTCGCAGTGACTACCCGAACCAGGTCAACAACGCACTCTGTTTTCCGTACATCTTCCGCGGCGCGCTGGACGTCGGCGCGCAGGAAATCAACGAGGCGATGAAGCTGGCGTGCGTACGCGCGATCGCGCAGCTGGCGCGGATGGAAGCCGGTGACCTCGGCGGCGCGTATGCCGGCGATGCGCCGACCTTCGGCCCCGAATACCTGATCCCGCGCCCGTTCGATCCCCGCCTGTTGACGATGCTGGCGCCTGCGGTGGCCGAAGCCGCGATGGCGTCGGGTATCGCGCTGCGTCCGCTGGCCGACGTCGAGGCCTATCGCGAAAAGCTCAGCCAGTTCATCCACCGCAGCAGCTTGATGATGAAGCCGGTGTACGAACGTGCGCGCGCCGACCGCAAGCGCGTGGTGTACGCCGAGGGTGAGGAATACAAGGTGCTGCGCGCGGTGCAGACGGTGATCGATGAGCGCCTCGCGTTCCCGATCCTGATCGGTCGCCCGGACGTGATCCAGACCCGCATCGACAAACTCGGCCTGCGCATGCGCGCCGGTGTCGATTTCGAGTTGACCAACATCAATGACGATCCGCGCTTCGATGACTATTGGCGCCAGTACCACGCGCTCACCCAGCGCCGCGGGGTCACGCCGGATGCGGCCAAGAACCTGCTGCGTTCGCGGCCGACGCTGATCGCCGCGCTGATGGTCGAGCGTGGCGAAGCCGACGCGATGATCTGCGGGCTGGTCGGGCGCTTCCACAAGAAGCTGGGCTACCTGCGCAGCATCTTCGACTTCCAGCCCGGCATCGTCGGCACCGCGGCCATGACCGGAGTGATCAACGACCAGGGCGTGATGTTCTTCGTCGATACCCACGTGCAGCAGGATCCGTCGGCCGAACAAATCGCCGAGGCCACCATGCAGGCGGCGTACCGGCTCAAATTGTTCGGCATCGAACCCAAAGTGGCACTACTGTCGCATTCCAACTTCGGCAGCCATCAGGATGCCAGCGCGTCGAAGATGCGGCGAGCCTATGAAATCGTGCGCGCGCGCGTGCCGAAGCTCGAGATCGACGGCGAGATGATGGCCGACACCGCGTGGGATGAAGCGCTGCGCCAGCGCATCTTCCCCAACACCACGCTCAAGGGCCGCGCCAACCTGCTGGTGATGCCGAACCTGGACGCGGCCAATATCGGCTACAACCTGGTGCGGGTGATGACCGGTGGCGTGGCGATCGGCCCGATCCTGATGGGGTTGGACAAGCCCGCGCACATCCTGACCTCCGCATCGACCTCCAGGCGGGTCGTCAACATGACCGCGATTGCCGCGGTCGAGGCACAGATCCGCGCGGACATGCTGTTGGCGCGCGCAACGTAACCATCCGGCTCCCCACGCGAATTGATGGATACCGGCGCGCCACGCGCCTGTGTCCTCTCACTTCTGCCAGGAGTCACCGATGTCGCAATTCACTCGTTCTGTGTTGCCCGCCGCCGCGCTTGCCGCCGCACTTGGTTCTGCCCTTGCGATGACCGCCACGCCCGCGCGTGCCGGTGAACAGGCCAAGGTCTCGCCGGAAAAATGCTTCGGCGTTGCCATGGCCGGCAAGAACGATTGCGCCGCTGGTGCCGGCACCACGTGTGCGGGTACGTCCAAGACCGACTATCAGGCCAACTCCTGGAAGTCTGTGCCAGCCGGCACCTGCCTGAAGACTGCATCCAAGACCTCGCCGACCGGCTTCGGCCAGCTCGCGGCATTCACGCCGAAGGCGCGCAAGGTCGGTTGAGCGGATCCACGGACGCTTTAGACGGATCGCGGCGATGACTCTACCTCCCCCTTCAGTGTCATCGACGGCAACGGTCCGTGCGGATGCCGGCCTGCCCATGCAGGCCGGCGCCGGTTTCAAATCGCAACACCTGCAGGACTGGTTGGTGGACACAAACCCGCCGGCCTTTTTCGAAATCCATGCCGAGAACTACATGGGCGATGGCGGCGCGCCGCATGCGTGGTTATCGCGCCTGCGCGCAGAGCGCCCGCTGTCGCTGCACGGCGTGGGCCTGTCGATCGGTGGTACCACGGCGCCTGATGCTGGCCATCTTGATCGACTCGCAAAGTTGATCGAACGCTACCAGCCAGCTTGTTTTTCCGAACATCTGGCGTGGTCGACCCATGACGGTCGTTACTTCGGCGACCTGTTGCCGCTGGCGTACGACACGCGCAGCCTGGAGCGTGTCTGCGAACACATCGATCGGGTGCAGTCGCGGTTGGGCGTGCGCATGCTGCTGGAAAACCCGTCCAGCTACGTTGCATTCAACGCCAGCGAGATCGACGAACCCGATTTCATTGCAGATATCGTCAAGCGCACCGGCTGCGGCCTGCTGCTGGACGTCAACAACGTGTTCGTGTCCTGCCACAACCTGCAGCGTGACCCGCAGTCCTACCTCGCCGCGTTG
The DNA here is from genome assembly GCA_046595415.1 of Thermomonas sp. Taxonomy (GTDB): domain Bacteria; phylum Pseudomonadota; class Gammaproteobacteria; order Xanthomonadales; family Xanthomonadaceae; genus Thermomonas. Next base: position 3,663 of record JBKJOY010000395.1, on the reverse strand, counting down.
CCCTTGCACGCAGTCGGCGAGATCCATTTGGCAGGGCATGCCCACGATGATGCCGGCACGTTGTTGATCGACAATCACGGCGCAGCCGTCGCCGATGCAGTCTGGCGCCTGTATGCAGATGTGCTGACCCGTACCGGCCCGGTCGCGACCCTGATCGAGTGGGACAATGACGTGCCTGCCTACGGCGCGCTGCGCGATGAGGTGCGGCACGCGGATTGGTTGCTGGATGCAGAGCGCATGCGGCTCAGCGCGGTGGCGGCATGAACGCGACAGTCGCCATGCATGACACCTTCGTCTCTGCATTGTTGGATCCGATGCAGGTACCCGCAGGTCTGGATATCGGTGCGGATGCCGCTGACCGTTTTGGCGTGCATCGCAACAACATGATGGCGGCGCTGATCGATGCACTGGCTAGCGCATTCCCGGTGACGCGCGCCCTGGTGGGCGAAGATTTCTTCAACGCGATGGCGTGCGACTACGTGCGCATCGACCCGCCGCGTTCGCCGATCATGGCGTTGTATGGCGGGCGTTTCCCCCATTTCATTGCAGGCCATGCGCCGGCTTCAAACATCGACTATCTGGCTGATGTCGCGCGGCTTGAACACCTGCGCGGTGAAGCGTTCCACGCCGCCGATGGTGATGGGCTCGACAGCACACAATGGGGTGCGTTGCTGGCCGATCCGGTGCAACTGGCATCGACGCGCATTCGCCTGCAACCGGCGTGTCGCTGGTTGTCATCCGCATATCCCATCCTGTCGATCTGGCAAGCACACCAATGTCCCGATGCGCAGCGTGATGTCGTGCTGGCTGCGCTGGATCTTGGCGAAGGCGAAGACGTGCTGGTGCATCGCCCGCAGTGGGAAGTGCAACAGAATGCGCTACCCGAGGGCGGCCTCCTCTGGCTAGACACGTTGCATGCCGGCGAAACGCTCGGCGATGCACTCCAGCACGTCAACGTCACAACTCCGGAAGCCGCGCCGGACCTGTTGTTTGCACTGCTGCTGCAGCACGGCCTGGTGACCGCCATTGAACACGACAAGGACCAACGACATGCGTGATTCCGAGACTTCCCGGTCCCTGCCAGTGCGCGCGATCAGCGCCTATGCCGGTGCCTGCCGGCGCATCCCTGAAGACCTGATCCAATTGCTGGCGCGGGTATCGATCGCGGCCACATTCTGGCTGTCCGGACAGACCAAGATCGAAGGCTTCGTGCTGGATCCGATCGGCCTGCAGGCGCAGTTCGGTTGGCCGCACCTGAGTGACACCGCGGTGGAATTGTTCCGCACCGAATATGCACTGCCACTGTTGCCGCCCGATCTTGCGGCGCTGATGGCGGCCACCGGTGAGCATGTGTTCTCGCTGCTGCTGCTGATCGGACTGGCGACACGGCTGTCGGCGACTGCATTGCTGGGCATGACCCTGGTCATCGAGATCTTCGTGTATCCAGCCGCGTGGCCAACACATGGCCTGTGGGCGGCGCTGATGCTCTATCTGATGGCGCGTGGACCGGGTCGGTTTTCGATCGACCACATGATTGCAGGGCGCGGCACAAAGATTGCTGGCAGCCCGCATTTGGCAGCCGTGAGCCGCTGATCCATCATGGCCGTCATCTTGAAGTTCTCGAGGGACGCGGCGTCCGCGACCAGCATGACTGAAGCCGGGGAACCGCAACTACCGGTCGCGAGCGATCGCGCCGCCGACGACGCGCTTTGGGCGGCGCTGATGCTGCGCGCGCAGGACGGCGACAAGGATGCCTATCGCGTCCTGCTGCAAGCCATCGCCCCGTATGTGCGGGCCATCGCACGCCGCTACCTGGGCCGTGGCGAGGATGCCGAAGACGCGGTGCAGGATGTGTTGATGGTGGTGCACGGTATCCGCCACACCTTCGAGCATGGCCGTCCATTCAAGCCATGGTTGGGCACGATTGCCTCGCGTCGCTGCATCGACCTGCTGCGCCGCCGCGCACATCGTGCACAACATGAAATGGCCGACGCGGTGGATGTCGATTACCACGCGCATGGCGATCCTGGCCCCGAGGACACCCTGATCCGCGAGCATGAAGCACGCCGCGTGCGCAACGCGGTCGACGAACTACCTGCGCGCCAGCGCGATGCCATCTCGATGCTGCGGCTGCAGGAACTCTCGCTCAATGAAGCATCCGCACACAGCAAACAATCAGTCGGCTCGCTGAAGGTTGCCTGCCATCGGGCGATCGGCTCGCTACAGCGAGCGCTGACCGGAAAGGATCCATCCAATGATTAACACGAACACTGATACCAGCCGATTGATCGACCAGCTTTCCGCCCGTGCATCGCCGGTGAAACGGATGGCTTCTCCGTTACGGCGCACGCTGGTCTGGCTGGCGCTGGCGTTGCTGGTGGTCGCGATCATCGTTTCGACGTTCGACGTGCGCGCTGGTTGGACGCGGGTGATGGCATCGCCGGATGCCACCTTTGAATGGGCGACGAGCCTGCTGACCGGCATGCTTGCCGCCTATGCGGTATTCCAGGTCAGCGTGCCCGGTCGCGATGCGCGTTGGGCATGGCTTCCGTTGCCGATCGCTTTGCTGTGGGCTGGCGGGCTGTGCGTAGGTTGCGTGCGCGATGTGGTGGTGGGTGGCGGCACCGGGTTGGCGTTCAACACGCATGGCATGGAATGCATGCGCGCAATTACCCTGATCAGTATCCCGATGGGACTGGTGTTGCTACTGATGGTTCGCCATGCCGGCGTGGTACGCCCGGGTCGCACCGCGTTGCTTGCGATGCTCAGCGCGGCAGCACTGTCGTCCAGTGCCGTCAGCCTGATCCACGATGGTGGCGAGTCGTCGCTGATGGTGTTGCTGTGGCATGTCGGCGCGGTACTGGTGCTGTCGCTGCTGAGCCTGCTGTTCTCGCGCCGGACGTTCGCGTGGATCGGCTACACGCGTCGGGTTTGAGGCGTTGCCAAGCGTGTTCAAATTTCTTCATGTTTTGCCGTGCCTGCTGTAACCATTTCCTGCGATGACACGAACAACACATGCAGGCGCGACATGATCCAGCGCCCGCGCCATGCAACACATCGCAACGCCTGCATCCGGATGACCCGGCTGCATATCCCGCATCGCCATCCTCATCAAAGGAAACTCCCATGAACACCAATATGATTTCCACACACAGCACCGCCGCCGTCACCGGTGCCGCCCTGGCCATGCTCGCGGCTGGTCTTGCGATGAGCACCTCTGCGAATGCCGCGGGTGCGAAGGCCAAGCCGATGGCTGACCAGGTCGCGCTGGTGCATTGTTCCGGCGTCAACCAGTGCAAGGGCCACAACGACTGCAAGACGGCGGCCAATGCCTGCAAGGGCATGGGCAGCTGCAAGGGCCAGGGCTTCGTGACCGCAACTGCCGCCGCCTGTGGTGATGTCGGCGGTACCGTCAGCGATGCCGACATGAGCATGAAGGTTGCGGCGACCAGCCAGATCCAATGCTTCGGCATCAATCAGTGCAAGGGCCATAACGACTGCAAGACCGCGGACAACGCCTGCAAGGGTATGGGCAGCTGCAAGGGCCAGGGCTTCGTGATGTTGCCATCGGCCAGCTGCGCCAATATTGGTGGCACCACCAGCGCGGGTTGATGGTCAAGTTTCGAGCGATGCCGGGTTTCTAGACATGCAATACGGCCTGCT
>JBKJOY010000378.1:0-3506 GCA_046595415.1 Thermomonas sp. | reverse complement strand
CCTGGGGGCCGATCGGGGCTGCCATCGCGTGCCTGGACGAAGCGCTGAACTACACCAAGGAACGCATCCTGTTCGACCGCCCGATCTCGGCCACCCAGAGCGCGCAGATCCGGATGGCCGACATGGCCCGCCGCATCACCACCGCGCAATTGTTGTCATTGCAATTGGGTCGCCTGAAAGATGCTGGCCAGATGCAGCCTGCGCAGGTGTCGCTGGCCAAGTGGAACAACTGCCGCATGGCCATCGATATCGCCCGCGATTGCCGTGACCTGTTGGGCGGCGCCGGCATCACCACCGAGCACGCCGCGATCCGCCACGCGCTGAACCTGGAATCGGTGATCACCTATGAAGGCACGGAAACCGTGCACCAGCTGGTGATAGGCCGCGAGCTGACCGGCATCAACGCGTTTTAATCGTCGGCCCGCAGCCGCGGGCTGATGCATATGTCGCGCGAGCAATCCTGTGAGCATTCTGGACACGCAGATCGAAACCGAGCGCCTGATCCTGCGCGTGCCAAGTTCCGAGGATTTCGAACGCTATGCGGAACTGTTTTGCAACGCCGAGGCAGTGCGGCACATCAGCAGCGGCTTGACGCGTGGTGATGCCTGGCGGCGCTTCTTGCAGATGCCGGGTGCGTGGGTGGTGCAGGGTTTCGCGATGTTCTCGCTGATCGAAAAATCCACGGGGCTGTGGGTTGGACAAGCCGGACCTTGGCAGCCGGAAGGTTGGCCGGGGATTGAGGTTGGTTACGCACTGCATCCCGACGCCTGGGGCAAGGGATATGCCACCGAGGCCTGCACCGCTGCCATGGACTGGGCATTCGACGTGTTGGGCCGGACCGATGTCATCCATTGCATCGCGCCGGCCAATATCGCATCGCAAGCGGTGGCCAGGCGTCTGGGGTCGCGAATTTTGGGCAAGGCACCACTTCCGCCGCCGCTGGATGCCCACGACTGCGACATGTGGGGCCAGTCCCGCGAAGAATGGTTCGCACGCCGCACTGGGAGCCACGCATGATCACGGTCTATGGGTTCTCGCCTTCCGGCAATTGCCACAAGGTGAAATTGCTGCTCGCGCAGCTGGGTCGGCGTGCAGATCAGGATTACCGCTGGGTCGAAACCGACAGCGCGCATGGCCAGACCCGCACTGCCGACTATCTGGCGAAAAACCCGAATGGCAAAGTACCGATCGTTGAACTCGACGACGGTCGCGTCCTCGCCGAATCAAACGCCATTCTGTGCTGGCTGGCCGATGGCACGGATGCCTCAAAACAGAAATTCCTGCCCGCCGACCCGTGGGAGAGAGCGCAGGCGCTGCGCTGGATGTTCTTCGAGCAGTACAGCCACGAGCCGTATATCGCCGTCGCGCGATTTATCTGTGGCTGGACGCCGCTGGATTCGCCGCGACGCACTGGCTTGCCGGTGTTGCGCAAATGCGGCCATGCGGCACTCGCGGTGATGGAACAACACCTGTCAGCGCACGCCTGGTTCAGCGGCAACGACTACGGCATCGCGGACATCGCGCTGCATGCCTACACCAGCGTGGCGCCGCATGGGGGCATCACCCTGCAACCGTATCCGTCGCTGCGGGCCTGGCTCGCGCGCGTCGAAGCCACGCCGGGCTTCGTACCACTACCTTCGCCCAACGATGCAGCGCAAGCATTGATCGACCAATCTTCCTGATCCTGTCGTTGCGAGCGTCGCGACACTATTTTCGCAGCACTCGTACTGACAACCACCATCGAGACATCCATGTTCGCGACCGTCCCCACGCCCATTCCCGCCCGCATGCGCGGCCTCAACCGCGCTGAAATTTGCGACGTCAATTTCATCGAGTTCGTGAACGGCTGGGCCGGTACGCCGGATGCAAAGCCAGCCGCAGATGAGGCGATACTGGACGGTAGCGCGCTGGATGCACGGGGTTTCCGCGAATTGTTCGAATCGCAGTTGATCTCCCGCCATCTCGACTTGATGGCGCGCGTATTGCGCGTGCAAAACAAGGTCTTCTACACGATCGGATCCAGCGGCCACGAAGGCAACGCGATGGTCGCGCGCGCCGCGCGGCATACCGACCCGGCGTTCCTGCACTACCGCAGCGGTGGCTTCATGGCGGAGCGCTTCCGCAAGTTGCCGGGCATGGATCCGATCATGGATTCTGCGTTGAGTTTCGCTGCCAGCGCGGATGATCCGGCCAGTGGCGGTCGCCACAAGGTGTGGGGCAGCAAGCCGCTATGGGTATTGCCGCAGACCTCGACGATTGCCTCGCACCTGCCCAAGGCGCTTGGTACCGCCGTGGCGATCGAAGCCGCGCGGCGCATCGGCCATCAACTGCCGATCCCGGATGACAGCATCGCGATCTGTTCGTTCGGCGATGCGTCCGCCAACCATGCCACCGCGCAGACCGCGTTCAACGCCGCGTCATGGACGGCGTACCAGAAGTTGCCGGCGCCGGTGCTGTATGTGTGCGAAGACAACGGCATCGGCATCTCGGTGAAGACCCCCACCGGCTGGATCGGCGAGAGCTTCCGCAATCGTCCCGACCTCGATTATTTTTTCGCCGATGGGTTGGATCTCGCCGCTGGCTACGCGGACGTGCAACGGGCGGTCGAGCATTGCCGCCGCACGCGTCGGCCGACGTTCCTGCACCTGCGCACCACCAGGATCATGGGCCACGCCGGCACCGACTTCGAGATCGAATGGCGAAGCATCGAGGAATTGTGCGCGGTGGAAGCGGGCGATCCCTTGCTGCGTAGCGCGGCGATTGCGCTGAAGTCGGGTCTGATGTCGAAGGACGAAATCCTGTCGCTGTACGAACACATGCGTCGCAAGTGTTTTGCCGCCGCCGAAGATGCCGACAGTCGCCCGCGCATCGAAACACTGGCGCATGTGATGCGTAGCCTGGCGCCGTATACACCTGACAAGGTGCTGGCCGAGGCTACCCGCGTTCCGATGTTGGAGGCGCGGATCAAGGCCTTCGGCAGCGAGGACAAATTGCCGGAAAAACAAGCCCCCAGGCATCTCGCCATCCAGATCAACCAGGCTTTGCACGATCTGTTCGCGAAATACCCGGAGACCGTGTTGTTCGGCGAAGACGTCGCCCAGAAGGGCGGCGTTTATACGGTCACCAAAGGCCTGCACAAGGCGTTCGGCAACCGCCGCGTGTTCAACACGCTGCTGGACGAAACCATGATCCTCGGCATGGCCCAGGGTTTCGCCAACATGGGCATGCTGCCGATTCCGGAAATCCAGTATCTGGCTTACCTGCACAACGCGATCGACCAGCTTCGGGGCGAGGCAGCATCGCTGCAATTCTTCAGCAATGACCAGTTCCGCAATGCGATGGTGGTGCGCGTGGCCGGGCTTGGGTACCAACGTGGGTTCGGAGGCCATTTCCACAACGACAATTCGATCACCGCGTTGCGGGATATCCCGGGTCTGGTGGTGGGTTGCGCCTCGCGCGGCGACGATGCAGCGATGATGTTGCGCACGCTCACCGCGCTGGCCAAA
>JBKJOY010000350.1:0-3159 GCA_046595415.1 Thermomonas sp. | reverse complement strand
ACGCTGGTATCGCTATTTGCAGCAGTGATGGTGCCGTGGATCGCGTTGTTCGCACCAATAGGCGATTGGGTGGGCGTCGCGCAACGGTTGGCGTTCGGGGTGTGGTTTGCTTGGTGGGTATTCACCGCGGACTGGCTCAGCCGTGGCGCAGTTTCAAGCCAAGGATCGTCGACGACAGCAGGAACGTGATCGCGTTGGACACGATCATCGGCCACGAATGCAGGACGAGCCCATAGCCGAACCAGAAACCGATGCCGACGGTGAACACCAGGTACATCCACAACGAAATGCCGCTGGTATCGCGGGTCTGGATCGTCTTGAACGCCTGCGGGACGAATGAGAGCGTCGTACAAGTGGCGGCCACCACGCCCAGCCACTCCAGGTTCATTCGCCCACCGATGGCACGTGGCCGGCCGTCACATTGTCGGCGGCATGGGATGAGGTGCAGGCAAGCACCAGCAGCGCGGTGGTGCTGAGACGATTCATCAGGAATTCCCCCAGGAAGTGGGCGCATCATAACGGCCTCGATGGCGGCAGATGTTGCGCTGCGGTAGGCTGTCAGGTCCTGCCTTATCGGGCGTCCAACGCCATCCATCGTGTCCACTGAAGCCGTCGCCTACGATCCACGCTCCGTCGAATCCGCCGCCCAGTCGTTCTGGTCCACCACCCGTGCGTTCGAGGTCAACGAGCACGCGCCGGGTGAGAGCGGGGACAAGCCGAAGTACTTCTGCCTGTCGATGCTGCCGTATCCAAGTGGTGCGTTGCACGTGGGCCACGTGCGCAATTACACGATCGGCGACGTGATCAGCCGCTTCAAGCGGATGACCGGCTTTAATGTGCTGCAACCGATGGGCTGGGATGCGTTCGGGCTGCCCGCCGAGAATGCCGCGATCAAGAACCGTACAGCGCCGGCGACGTGGACCTACGCCAACATCGAACACATGCGCAGCCAGCTCAAGACCATGGGTTATGCGATCGACTGGAGCCGCGAGTTCGCGACCTGCAAGCCGGACTATTACGTCAACGAGCAGCGCATGTTCGTGCGCCTGTTGAAGAAAGGCGTGGCGTATCGCCGCAACTCGGTGGTGAACTGGGATCCGGTCGACCAGACGGTGCTCGCAAATGAGCAAGTCATCGACGGCCGCGGCTGGCGCACCGGCGCATTGGTCGAGAAGCGCGAGATCCCGCAATGGTTCCTGCGCATCACCGACTACGCACAGCAGTTGCTCGACGATTTGGACACGCTGCCGGGTTGGCCGGATTCGGTCAAGACGATGCAGCGCAACTGGATCGGCCGCAGCGAAGGGTTGGATATCCAGTTCAAGGTTGATGGCGAAGATGCACCGCTGAGTGTGTTTACCACGCGTCCGGATACCCTGATGGGCGTCACCTTCATCAGCATCGCCGGCGAACATCCGCTGGCGCTGAAGGCGGCCGCAGGCAATCCGGAATTGGACGCGTTCCTGATCGACCTCAAGCGCGGCGGCGTGTCCGAAGCGGAACTTGAAACCCAGGAAAAGCGCGGCATGGCGACTGGACTGTGGGCGATCCATCCGATCACCGGCGAGGACGTGCCGATCTACGTCGCCAACTTCGTGCTGATGGGCTATGGCACTGGCGCCGTGATGGCGGTGCCCGCGCACGACCAGCGCGATTGGGAATTCGCCAAGACATATGGTTTGCCGGTGCATCCAGTGATCGTGGATGCCACGACGCGCGACGCGCTCGAAGAAGTCAATTCGCATGTGGTCGAGCACGATGACCCAATGGCAGTCGCGCTGGGTCAGCAAGGCGCTATCGACGTGGTCGAAATCGATGCCGCTGTCGCGGTGGTGCGCGAATACCTGGACCACATCGAGCAAGCAGGCGCACAGACCGAACGCGGCTGGTTGATCAATTCCGGCGACTTCAATGGCATGGATTTCGAGCAGGCATTCGACGCCATTGCGTCAAAGCTGGAAGCCGAGGGCACAGGTCAGCGCCGGGTCAATTTCCGCTTGCGCGACTGGGGCGTGAGCCGCCAGCGCTACTGGGGTTGTCCGATCCCGGTGATCCATTGCGCCGCCTGCGGCGCGGTGCCGGTGCCCGAGGACCAGTTGCCGGTGATCCTGCCGGAAGACGTTGCAGATGCTTTCGCCACCGGCGACGTGCATTCGCCGATCAAGTCCGACCCGACATGGCGCACCACCACTTGCCCGAGTTGCGGCGGCCCGGCAGAACGCGAAACCGACACCTTCGACACCTTCATGGAATCGAGCTGGTACTACGCCCGCTATACCAGCCCCGGCGCGGCCGACATGGTCGACGAACGCGCCAGGTATTGGCTGCCGGTGGACCAGTACATTGGTGGCATCGAACACGCGATCCTGCACCTGATGTACTTCCGTTTCTATCACAAGCTCCTGCGCGACGCGGGGCTGGTCGAATGTGACGAACCCGCCACGCGCCTGCTCACCCAAGGCATGGTGATCGCGGATACTTTTTATCGCGAGAACGACACTGGCGCGAAGGAATGGATCAATCCCGCGGACGTCGAACTGCACCACGATGAACGCATGCGCGTGACCGGTGCAACCTCGATGATCGACGGGCTGCCGGTGCTGGTGGGCGGCACCGAGAAGATGTCGAAGTCGAAGAACAACGGCGTCGATCCGCAGGCGATGGTGGACAAATACGGCGCCGATACGGTGCGGCTGTTCTCGATGTTCGCCGCCCCGCCTGAGCAGTCACTCGAGTGGAATGAGGCTGGCGTCGAAGGCATGGCCCGCTTCCTGCGGCGTTTGTGGCGTGACGTGCATGTGCATGTGGGCCAGCCTGACCATCCGGACGTGGAACCGGCGGCGCTGGACGGCGTGCAGAAAACCCTGCGCCGGCATATCCACGAGGCAATCCGCAAGGTCAGTGACGACTATGGGCGCCGGCACAGCTTCAACACCGCAATTGCGGCATTGATGGAACTGCTGAACCACCTCGGCAAATTCAGCGACATGAGCGACCAGGGCCGCGCCGTGCGCCATGAGGCATTCGAGGCGATCGTGTTGCTGTTGAATCCGATTACCCCGCACGTCAGTCATGCGCTGTGGCAGGTGCTCGGCCATGCAGAGACCTTGCTCGAGGACCTCCCATTCCCGCAGGCCGACGCGTCCGCGCTGGAGCGCG
>JBKJOY010000338.1:0-5507 GCA_046595415.1 Thermomonas sp. | reverse complement strand
GTTCACCGCTGGCCGGATGCTTGAACTCTAAAATCTCCGCATGCAGTGCCTGGCGCTTGAAGCCACGCAATGCGGCGACCAGTTCCTCGGTGGCGTGCTTGGGCAGTTTCAGCGGGCCGCCGTATTGCGGATCGCCGACGATCGGGTACTTCAGATGCGCCATGTGCACGCGGATCTGGTGGGTGCGGCCGGTTTCCAGCTTGCACTCCAATGCGGTATGGGTGCGGAAGCGTTCGCGCAGTCGGAAATGGGTCACTGCGTCCTTGCCGTCCTCGCGCACGGCCATGCGCAGGCGGTCGCGCGGATGCCGGTCGATCGCGCCGGTGGCGGTACCGCCGGACACCAGCGCACCGACCACGATGGCGAGGTACTGGCGGTGGACCTCGCGCGAGGACAGTTGCGCTACCAGCGAGGTGTGCGCTTCCAGCGTGCGCGCGACGACCATGACGCCGGTGGTGTCCTTGTCCAGGCGATGCACGATGCCGGCGCGTGGCAGCAATTCCAGCGATGGATCACGATGCAGCAGCGCGTTGACCATGGTGCCGGTCGGATTGCCTGCACCCGGATGCACCACCAGCCCGGCCGGCTTGTTGATCACGAAGACATGCGCGTCCTCGTACACCACGTCCAGCGGGATGTCCTCGGGCAGCGCGTGGGTCTGGGTGTCCTGGATCGCGCTGAGGGTGACTTGCTCGCCACCACGCACCGGATCACGGCCACGGAACTGCTCGCCATCCACGCTGACGTCGCCGGTCTTGATCCAGGCGGACAGCCGCGACCGGGAATACTGCGGGAATATCTCGGCCAGCACCGCGTCCAGCCGCCGGCCCGCAGCAGTGTCGGGGACAAAGGCATGCCGCTGCGGAGCGGGGGCGTCAAGCTGTCCAGGATCGTGATGGATAGCGTCATCGTCGTTCAGGCTAGGGTCGTTGGGCATTTTCGATTCAGGCGCGGCACAGGCCCGATGGCCCAGCTCTCAAAGCGGACTGCTATTATCCGCCCTTCGTGTCCCTCGTGCCTTAGGCGCCCGCTTGATGCCAATGACCCAGCGTTTCCGATTGTTCCACCCCTTTCTCGCGATTGCGCTTGCACTCGTCATGACCACGACTGGCTGCGCGCGTGTCACGGGCCTGTTCAAGGACAAGGACAAAAACGAAGGCCTGCCGGTCTCGCAACTCTACGATCGCGCTCACACGAAGATGGAGAAAGGCAACTGGAGCGATGCGAGCGAGATCTTCAACCGCTTGATCGCTCAGTATCCTTACGGCGCGTATACCGAGCAGGCGCTGATGGAGCAGGCGTACGCGGAATACAAGGCGGGCAAGCAGGATGACGCGGTGTCGTCCATCGACCGTTTTATCCGCACGTACCCGACCCACAAGAACATCGCTTATATGTATTACCTGCGTGGCCTGTCCAATATGGACCGGAATACCGTGTTCCTGTCCAAGGCCTTCAAGCTGGACATGAGCAACCGCGACCTGCAGTCGCCGCAGCAGGCTTATAACGACTTCAGCACCGTGGCCACGCGCTATCCCAACAGCAGCTACGCCAGTGATGCACGGCAGCGCATGGTGTTCCTGCGCAACGAGTTCGCCCGCTTTGAACTCAACACCGGCTTGTACTACCTCAGGCGCGGCGCATGGGTGGCGGCAGCCAACCGGGGCACGTATCTGCTGGAAACCTACCCGCAGAGCGAATACCAGAACGATGCCGTGGCCCTGCTGGGCGAGTCGTATACACAGCTGGGCAACACGACACTGGCCGCTGACGCCCGCCGCGTGCTCGAAAAGAACGACCCGCAGCATCCATGGCTGAGTGGTCATTGGCCGAAGCGATCCGGGTTCCTGAAGCGTTTGAACCCGATGGCCGGCGACAACTAAGCCAGCCACGCGCTTGTAAAACGGCAAAAGGGGATCAGGTTCATTTCTGCAAGCGGAAGTGAACCTGATCCCCTTTTTTCTCAGCCGCGATACCCGTTTGTGATCGGATAGCGGCGCTCGCGCCCGAATGCGCGCCGGCTGACCTTGGGTCCAGGCGCGGACTGATGGCGCTTCCACTCACTGATCCTGACCAATCTCAGCATCCGGTCCACGACCTCCGGATCGAACCCGGCGGCGACGATCTCCGCGCGCGATTGCTCCTGGTCGATATACCGCAGCAGGATCGCGTCCAGCACGTCATAGGGCGGCAATGAGTCCTGGTCTTTCTGGTTTTCACGCAACTCGGCCGAAGGAGCGCGGTCGATCACCGCCTGCGGGATCACGGGCGCACCGCCCACGGTGTTGCGCCAGTTCGCCAGCGCGAACACCTCGGTCTTGTACAGGTCCTTGATCGGCGCATAGCCGCCACACATGTCGCCATAGATCGTGGCGTAGCCGACCGCGTACTCGCTCTTGTTGCCGGTCGTGAGCAACAGTCCACCCAATTTGTTCGACAGCGCCATCAACAGTCCGCCGCGGATGCGCGATTGCAGGTTTTCCTCGGTGGTGTCGACCGCCAGTCCCTCGAACGTTTCCGCCAGCGTCTCAAGGTACGCCTGGAAGGGCTTCTCGATCGGCAACGCCATGAGCTTCACGCCCAGCACGTCGCACTGGTGCTGGGCCAGGTCATTCGACAGACCAGCGGTATAACGCGACGGCATGCGCACCGCGGTCACGTTCTCGGCGCCCAGCGCATCGACTGCCATCGCCAGTACGATCGACGAATCGATGCCTCCACTCAGGCCCAGCCACACCTCGTCGAAGCCATTCTTGCGGCAATAATCGCGGGTGCCGCGCACGATCGCCCGCCATGCCAATGCATCGCGACTTTCATCGCCATCAACTTCCCATTGCAGCGGCGAGAACTTGCCTGATGCCGGATCAAACGCGACCAGCAGCCATTGATCGGTGAATGCCGCCGCGGCCGGAGACAAGGTGCCATCAGCATCGGCCACCACACTGGCACCATCGAACACCAATGCGTCCTGGCCACCAACCAGATTGAGGTAGGCAATGGCCACGCCATTTTCCGCGACCCGCTGCGCGAGTAGGGCATCACGCTGCGCGTGCTTGTCGCGCTCGAAAGGCGACGCATTCGGTACCAGTAGCAACTGCGCGCCTTTCGCCACGGTCGAAGCCGTCGGTTCGGCGAACCAGAGGTCTTCGCAGATCACCACACCCACTTGCACACCGCCCACCTCGAACACGCAGTCCTCGCGGTCGGGATCGACATCGAAATAACGGCGCTCGTCGAAGACTGCGTAATTCGGTAATTCGCGCTTGCGATACGTCTGCTCTACGCGGCCATCGCGCAGCACGCTGGCGGCGTTGTACACCACTGCGCCGGCCGCCTGCGGCCAACCGACCACGGCCACGATGCCTGTCGCCTGCATCGCTAGCGCATTTAAAGCGTCATCGCAGGCTTGCAGGAACGATGGCCGGTACAGTAGGTCTTCCGGCGGATAGCCGGACAACGCCAGCTCCGGAAACAACACGACATCGGCGCCAAGCCGGTCGCGCGCATCCACCATCATCTCGGCGATGCGGGCGGCGTTGCCGGCCACGTCGCCAACCGGAAAATCGAACTGGGCCATCGCGATGCGTAAAGTCATGCGCGGAGTCTAGCGTTGGACCTCTAGCCTTGCTTGCGCCGGAGCAGACGAAGCGTCAGTTGTTCCCATTGACGTGGCCCGCGCACGTTGTTGGACGCACGTGCCAGCCAGCCTTGTTCCCACGCCTGGTAAACGCGGGGGTCGATATAGGACTTCCGGCACACTGCAGGCGTGTTGCCCAGCTGCTGCGCGACCTCGATTTCGACCGCCTTGCGGATCGCCGCCATCGCGCGCTGGCTGGCACCGTCCTCATCCCACGGCATCTCCGCAAGCAACCGCGTGGCAGCCAACGTGCCGCCCCAGGTGCGGAAATCCTTGGCGGTGAATTCGCCGCCCATCCCATCACGCAGGTAGTCGTTGACCAGGCCGGAATCCACGGGCTGTACGTTGCCGTCTTCGTCCACGTACTGGAACAAATGCTGGCCCGGTAGTTGTTGGCAATGCCGCAGCAGCGACGTCAGTCGCTTGTCGTCCAGGACCACGTCATGTTCGATGCCGGACTTCCCACGGAACTTGAAGCGTGCGCGACCGCCGCGCAGGAACGACACGTGCCGGTTGCGCAAGGTGGTCAGGCCATAGGACTTGTTGCCGCGTTCGTAGCTGCGATTGCCGATGCGTACCAGCGTGTCGGCCATGACGCCAACCAGGATCGCCGCCACTTTTTGCCGGGGGAATCCAGCCAAGGCCAGGTCAGTGCGCAAGCGCCGACGCAGCCGTGGCAAGGCGGCGCCGAACTCCGCCACCCGGCCAAACTTCTGCCGGCCGCGGACCTCCGCCCAGCGCGCGTGATAGCGGTATTGCTTGCGACCGCGCGCGTCGCGGCCGGTCGCCTGCAGATGACCATTGGCGCGCGGGCAGATCCAGACATCGAGATATGCCGGCGGAATGGCGAGGGAACGCACACGGCTCAACGTCGCCTCGTCCTTGACCGGCCGTCCCGCTGCATCGACATAACGAAATCCCGTCTTGGTCGGATGTCGTCGCAACCCCGGCTCGTCGTTGCTGACATAGCGCAAGCCACCATCGCGCGCGGAGGCGATCGCCGCGTCGGTTTTGGAGGCGGGTTCGATGCGGGTATCGGGGGATTTTCGCGGCATCGGCGGAGCATGCCCAGCACGATGTCAACGCGGTGCCACGATGCCTGAAAACAAAAAAGCCGCCCGGAGGCGGCCTTCGAACATTATTTCAGTAGGGGCGAGCGAGACGTCGTCAGCGCGACGTGCGGCCGGCGCGCAGGACGCGACATGTACGTTCAGTACATGAGCGTCCGAGCACCGACCGCGCGAGCCCGATCACGGCGTCGCAGCCGCTCCGAGGCGCTTGGCAATCGCCGCACCCAGATCACCCGGCGATTTCACCGTGGTCACCCCCGCCGCTTCCAGCGCCGCGAACTTGCCCTCGGCCGTTCCCGTTCCGCCGGACGCAATGGCACCGGCATGGCCCATGCGCTTGCCCTTCGGTGCGGACGCGCCGGCGATGAAACCGACGACAGGCTTGGTCACGTGCTGCGAAATGTACTCGGCCGCTTCTTCTTCGGCGCTGCCGCCGATCTCGCCGACCATGATGATGCCTTCGGTCTGCGCGTCGTCCTGGAACAGTTTCAGGCAATCGATGAAGTTCAGGCCATTGATCGGGTCGCCGCCAATGCCAATCACCGTCGACTGGCCGAGGCCGGCATCGGTGGTCTGCTTCACGGCTTCATAGGTCAACGTGCCGGAACGCGAGACGATCGCGATCTTGCCCGGCATGTGGATGTGGCCCGGCATGATCCCGATCTTGCACTCGCCCGGAGTGATGATGCCTGGGCAGTTGGGACCGACCAGCACCACGTCGGGGTAACCCTTCAGCGTGTTCTTGACCCGCAGCATGTCGAGCACCGGAATGCCCTCGGTGATGCAGACGATCACGCTGA
>JBKJOY010000347.1:0-6500 GCA_046595415.1 Thermomonas sp. | reverse complement strand
GAAGAATTGCGCGTCATGTGCCAGCGCCTGCTGGTACAGGGTGTGCAACATCGCGTGGCCGGTACGGTCGGCCGCGGCGCAGGTGCGCTGGGCCGTGCCCTTGCCGTAATGTGTGGTCATGCCACCGAACGGGCGCTGGTAGATCTTGCCCTCTTCGGTGCGGCTGAACGGCACGCCGTAGTGCTCAAGCTCGATGATCGCCGCCATCGCTTCCTTGCACATGTACTCGATCGCGTCCTGGTCGCCCAGCCAATCCGACCCCTTGATGGTGTCGTAGAAATGGAAGCGCCAATCGTCCTCACCCATGTTGCCGCGCGCGGCGGAGATGCCGCCTTGCGCCGCGACCGTATGCGAACGGGTTGGAAATACCTTGCTGATGCAGGCAGTTTGCAGGCCCTTCTGGGCGAGCCCGAAGGTGGCGCGCAGGCCCGCGCCGCCGGCGCCGACCACGATCATGTCGAACGTGTGTTCCTGGATCTGGTATGCGGGCACGAATCAGGCTCCCAGCGTGATGCGGATGACGGCAAGCACGCTGGCGATAGCCGCGAGTGCGCAGACGAAAATATTAGCCAGATGCGCCACGGCGGCCAGCGCCGGGGTATGCACGTAGTCCTCGATGACGACCTGCAGGCCCAGTTTGGCGTGCCAGAACATCGCAATCAGAAACGCCACCAGGATCGTTGCATTGATCGTATCGGCGACAATGAAGTGGGCCAGCTCGTAACTCGCGCCGCCCAAGGCAATGAACAGGCCAATCAGGTACGCGCCCAGCAACAACAACGCGATTGCAGTGATGCGTTGCCAGATGAAATGACCGGTGCCGTCCTTTGCAGAACCCAGTCCCACGGCCCTCTTCAGCGGCGTGCGCAGGTTTCCATGGCGCTTCCATTGGTCGCTCATGACTGCCCCCAATGCATCAGCACGTAGGCCCACGCCACCACCACCAGCACCACGCTGCCGATGATCGACACCCAGCTGCTGCGCACGAAATCGGGAATCGCGAACCCGTGGCCGGCATCCTGCAGCAGATGACGCACGCCATTGATCAGGTGGAAGGCGAAGGCCCAACTGAAGCCGAACAGGACCAGCTTGCCAAACAACGAGCCTGCGTAGCCGGTGAATGCCGCCCAACGTCCAGGACCCGAGGCCAGCGCAATCAGCGCGTACACGAGGCCCAAGCCGCCTACGGCCAGGGCGACCCCAGTGGCGCGATGCAAAATCGAGGTGACCATCTGCACCTGCCAGCGATAGACCTGCAGATGCGGCGACAACGGGCGTTCGCGAACGCGCGGAGTTGGAACTGGAGACTCAGGAGCAGCCATGGACGGGTGGATCTCCGGGCTGGGCGGCTCGCGCCGCGTGGCTGGATCAGAAATCAATGCAACGGCCATTCTTTTCCCAATCCCCGTAACGGGTTGGATCGAGGCCCTCGCGGCCACCGATTTCCGCGGCAGGGATAGCGTCCGGAACGTCTGGCACCACCGGTTCCGAATTCGGAACTGGCGACTGCCCGGGTTCGGGACTGGGATCTGGGTGGCCTATCATCGATGTATTCACAACCCCACGAGTTTAAGTCCCACGCCCATGTCCGACAACCTGCACGATGCTTCAATCAACGCGTTTGCCGTTCCCGGCTGGCGCCTATTGGTGATAGGCGGGCGCGATGCACTGGCATTTGCGCAAGCTCAATTCATGAATGACGTCGCCGCGCTGACGGATGGACACTGGCAATGGAACGGTTGGTTGACGCCGAAAGGGCGCGTGATTGCACTGTTCGCACTCCTTCGTCTCCACGCTGATACGTTGTGGCTGGTGCTGCCGGATGCAGATCCGGCAAAGATTTCGGCGCAATTGCAGAACTATGTGTTCCGCAGCAAAGTCAGCTTGAGCGTGCGTGATGACCTGCACGCGAGTGCTTGTTTCTCCCTGCCGTCGCAAGCGGCCGGGTCAACATTCCAGCCCACCGATACGGGCATCGAGCTCGACCTTGGCGGCGACGGCAGTCCGCGCACGCTGCGTCTGGACCAGACTCCCTCACCTGACAACGTGATTTTCCAATCTGCGTGGCGCGCGCAAGATTTGCTGCACGGCCTGCCCCGTCTCGACGCAACCCAAGCCGAGCATTGGACACCGCAACAGCTCTCGCTTGACCGGCTGCGCGCGTTCAGCGTGAAGAAGGGCTGCTATCCGGGCCAGGAAATTGTCGCGCGCACCCACTATCTGGGCCAGGTCAAGCGTGGCATCGCCCTGTATCGAACAGCATCGGACATATCAGTCGGGGCCGACATCGAACAGGACGGCCGCAGCATTGGCAGCATGGTCTGTGTGCAAGACGCGCTGGCTTTGGGTGTGGTGACGCTGGACGCCGCGGGCCGGCCAGCCGCGTCAGGTGGCATTGCGCTGGCACCGCAGGCGCTGCTGGGCGGACTCGCGCGTTGATGACGACATCGCGGCACCCGTGCGGAGCTATGCTCACGCCGTGAATGCCCGAATCCGCGATCCTGCCCTCCTGCCCGGTGCGGCCACGCGCGTGGTGCAGCGACGCACGCCCGGCCGTCTGCAAACGACGGACGACATCGTGGCGTGCGAAGTGCCCATCGCGCTGCACGTGAACGACTCGCCATTCGCGGTGTTGATGGCAACACCTTGCGACCTGGAAGACCTGACGCTCGGATTTGCGTTGAGCGAGCAGATCATCGCCGAGGCGAGCGAACTGCGCATCGATTGCATCCAGGAATCGCTGGACGGCATTGGCATCCACGTCACCATTCCAGAAGTCCGCACGGAGGCACTCACCCTGCGCGGTCGGAATCTGCCCGGTTACGGCGGTTGCGGTATCTGCGGCAGCGCATCCATCGATGGCGTGTTGCGGGTTCCAGCGCAGATTCCAAGTCCAACCAGCATCGATGAGGCTGCGCTGCACCTGGCACTGGATGCCCTGCATCAGCAACAACCATTGAATGCCGAAACCGGCGCGACGCACGCCGCGGGCTTCTCCGATCTACGCGGTGCCTTGCAACTGGTGCGCGAAGACGTCGGCCGTCACAACGCGCTGGACAAACTCATCGGTGCGATGTCGTTTGCAGGCATCGAACCTGCGACCGGCTTCGTGATTATCACCAGCCGCGCCAGTTTCGAGCTGGCGATGAAGGCGGCGCAGATGGGCATTCCGCTACTGGCGGCCATTTCTGCGCCGACCACGCTCGCCATTGCACTCGCGCAATCCACCGGGCTTGGATTGGTCGGCTTCGCCCGCGATGGCCAGTGCGTGGTGTATGCGCACCCACAACGACTGCGGCGCCTGCCATGACCGATCGTCCCAAAGAGAAGTCAGGCTCGATCAGACCCTACAACGGGCCCGCAGGCGGCTGGCCTGCGCTGAAAGCCGTTGCCCAGCATCTGCTGAAACAGGACGTGCCGCTGCTTGGCGCCAGGACCTTGCTGTCCGCCAACCAACCGGATGGTTTCGATTGCCCCGGTTGCGCGTGGCCCGACCGCGAACACGCCTCGACCTTCGAGTTCTGCGAGAACGGTGCCAAGGCAGTCGCCTTTGAAGCCACGGCGCGTCGTGCGGGCCCCGGATTGTTCGCGAAATACAGCGTCACCGAGCTTGCGCGCTACAGCGATCATTGGCTGGAGGACCAAGGCCGGCTCACCCATCCACTGCGTTACAACGCGGCCACGGACCACTACGAAGCGGTGTCGTGGGAGCAAGCCCTCGCCTTGATCGCCAGCAGGCTCAATGCGCTGGCGTCGCCGAACGAGGCGATCTTCTACACCTCCGGCCGCACCAGCAACGAGGCCGCGTTCCTTTACCAATTGTTCGTGCGCCAGTTCGGCACCAACAATTTCCCCGATTGCTCGAACATGTGCCACGAGCCATCCGGCGTCGGCCTGATCGAGCAAATCGGCGTCGGCAAAGGGACCGTCACCCTGCACGATTTCGAGCAGTCCGACCTGATCATGGTGTTCGGACAAAACCCCGGCACCAACCATCCGCGCATGCTCGGTGAACTGCGCCGCGCAGTGCAGCGCGGCGCGCGCGTGCTGGCGTTCAATCCGCTACGCGAGCGTGGACTGGAACGCTTCGCCGACCCGCAGGACGCGTTGGAGATGTTGCACGGGGGCTCTGAGAAGATCGCGTCGGAGTATTACCAACTGCGCATCGGCGGTGACCTCGCCCTGGTCGCAGGCATGGTCAAGCATGTGCTGGAACGCGATGCAGCGGAGCGAGCTGGAGGCCGCACGCCATTGCTGGACGACCGCTTCATCACCGAACATACCGCCGGCTTCGACGACTTCCGTGCGCACGTGGCAACGCTGCAATGGACGGAACTTGAAGTACAGGCGGGCCTGAGCGAAGCGCGCATCCGTGATGCCGCCACCCGTTACCTGGGTTCAGAGCGCGCCATCGTCTGCTGGGGCATGGGCATCACCCAACACAAGCGCTCGGTGGCGACCATCCAGATGCTGGTCAACCTGATGCTGCTGCGCGGTCATGTGGGCCGCCCGGGCGCGGGCATCTGCCCGGTGCGTGGGCACAGCAATGTGCAGGGTGACCGCACGATGGGCATCCACGAGCAGCCATCAACCGCCCTGCTCGACCGGCTGGGTGCGGTATTTGGCTTCGAGCCGCCGCGCGCACATGGTGTGGACGTGGTGGGCGCGATCGAAGCGATGCGCGATGGCAGCGGCAAAGTGTTCTTCGCGATGGGCGGCAATTTCGCCACTGCAACGCCGGACACGGCCGCGACCCACGCCGCATTACGCAACTGCGCGCTCACCGCGCACGTGGCGACCAAGCTCAACCGCAGCCACCTGGTGCATGGCAAGGACGCGTTGCTGCTGCCTTGCTTAGGCCGCACCGAGATCGACATGCAGGCCGGCAAGCCGCAGTCGGTGACGGTGGAGGATTCGATGAGCATGGTCCACCTGTCCGCAGGCATCAACGCGCCGGCATCGGAGCAGTTGTTGTCGGAACCTGCGATCGTGGCGCGCCTGGCGGAAGCGACCTTGGGCAAGCGTAGCGATACGCCGTGGCGCTGGCTGGTTCAGGACTACGATCGTATTCGCGACCAGATCGCCCGCGTGTTCGATGACTTCCATGATTTCAATGCACGCGTGCATGTGCCGGGCGGCTTCCACCTCGGCAACGCCGCTGGCCAACGGCAATGGCGCACGGCTTCGGGCAAGGCAAATTTCATCCCGCATGGCATACGCGAAAATGCACCGGCGCAGGACTCCACCGGCGCACAGGTGTTTACCCTGACCACGGTGCGCTCGCACGACCAGTACAACACCACGATCTACGGCTTGCAGGACCGCTATCGCGGCGTCCACAACGAGCGCAAGGCGCTGTTCGCCAATGCAGATGACATCGCTGCACTCGGGTTCAAGGCAGGCGACCGGGTCGACATCGAAAGCGTCCACCACGACGGCGTGGACCGCCGTGTGCACGGCTTCCTGCTGATCGAATACGACATCCCGCAGGGCTGCCTGGCCGCCTACTACCCGGAAACCAATCCGCTGGTGCCGCTGGACAGCTTTGCCGAGCGTGCGCGTACCCCGACCAGCAAGGCGATCCCGGTCGTACTGCGTGCACACGATCCGGCACAAGCCACCGCGCAAACGCGTGACATCCCCGCTGCCGTCGTCGGCTGAGTTGCTGTTGCAGGCGCTTGCAGCGGATGGCGACGCCGTGTCCTTGCCTCGCCTATGCAAGCGCCTTGGCATTCGCATGAGCGTATTGCTGCGCATGCTGGCGATGCTGGGTGACACACCGATTGGCGAGGCACCCACACCGGGTCATGTCGTGATATCGGACGATGGCGAACGCCGGTTCGCGCGGATCACTGATGCGGGCCGCGCCTGGCTGCTATCGCAAGCTTCAAAACAACCAATCGACTCTTGAGCGAAGCATGCCAGGATGCCGTGTCACCAAGCCAGAGCGTCTGCGGCCGCCACGATGTCCTCGTCCTTCGGGATCACCAGAAACGCCGCGCCTGCCAACGGCGTGTAAGTGTCAGCGCCAACCACGCGTCGGCCAGGCTTGCCGCCCAATCCTGCTTCGGTGATCGCAGTGATCACGCCCTCGCCGACGCCAGCGCTGTGGCGACCTTCATCGACCACCAGAATTCGCATGCATTCGCGGGCGTGCCTGGCGATCATAGGTTCGTTGAGCGGCACCAGCCAGCGCAGGTCGACCACGCGCACCTTCCAGCCGTGTTTCTGCTCGATCGTGCGCGCGGCGCGCAGGCTCATCGGCATGCCGTTGCCGAAACTGAAGATCACGCAGTCGGTGGCTTGCGGGTTGTAGACCCGTTCCTCGCCCAGCACCAGCGCCTGGTCAGGCGCAGGGTATTCGGTCAGCCACTGGCCATCGCCCGGCTCGTACAGATCCTTCGTCATGTACAGCGCAATGGGCTCGAGGAATACGCTGACGCGTCCATCGATTTTGGCCAGCGCAGTGAGCGTGCGCAGCATCATCGCCGCGTCGTCGC
>JBKJOY010000346.1:0-6897 GCA_046595415.1 Thermomonas sp. | reverse complement strand
TGCCGAGTTGAACCAGCATCTGGCCGGCAGCTACGGAATTTTTTCCGGCCCGCCCAAGGGCACCGCCACCATCGTGTTCAGTGCCAAGGCCGCGCGCTGGGTCGCCGATGAACACTGGCATTCGCAGCAGCAGGGCCGCTTCCTGCCCGATGGCCGCTACGAATTGAAGGTGCCGTATTCGGTGCCGCGCGAACTGTTGATGGACGTGCTGCATTACGGCAGCGATGCCGAGATCGTCGAGCCGCGTGCGCTGCGCGAACAGGCGCGCACCCTGCTGCAACTTGCGCTTGGCAACTACCAGGACTGACATGGCTGCTGCCTACGCCCCCAGGATCGCCAGCGGCGAACCGGTCGCCCTCGCGCTGGGCGCTGGCGGCGCGCGCGGGCTGGCGCAAATCGGCGTCATCGAAGCCTTGCAGGCGCGCGGCATGAACATCGTGGCGGTGGCTGGCTCGTCCAGCGGCGCCCTCATCGGCGGTGTGTTCGCGGCTGGAAAACTGGCGGAATTCGGCGCGCGGCTCGCGGGAATGTCCCGAGGCGAGTTCCTTCGGTTGTTGGCGCAGCCCGCCTTCGAGGCGGACGGGCTGGTGCGGGGTGACCGCCTGGTCGATGCCATGCGCGAGGTGGTCGGCGATCCGTTGATCGAGACACTGCCCATCGATTTCGTGGCGGTGGCCGTCGACTTGCTGCGCCAACGCGAAGTCTGGTTGCGCAGTGGGCCGTTGTGGCCGGCGTTGCGCGCCTCGTTCGCGTTTCCTGGCGTGTTTACCCCGGGCAACGTGCATGGCCGGGACCTGGTGGATGGTGGCTTGCTGGCGCCGCTGCCGATCGCCGCGACACGCCTTTCCGACGCGCACCGCCTGATCGCGGTGGACATGCATGGCTGGCCGGAAAAGCCCTCGGGGCATCCAACGCAGCAAGGCGACCAAGAAGCAGCCCAACCGGCGCCCTCAGCGCTGGGTCGATGGATGGGTCGGCAACTGGACCGCGTGCGCGACAGCGAAGAAGACGAACCCGGCATGAGCCTGACCGAGGTCATGGGACGCTCGGTCGACATCATGCAAGGGCAGATTGCGCGGGTGCAGATGGCACTGGATCCGCCGGAACTGGTGATCCGCATCCCGCGCGATGCCTGCCAGTTCTATGAGTTCTGGCGCGCGGCAGAACTGATCGACATTGGACGCCGGGAAGCCGAGAAAGCCCTCGATATCGCCGGGTACTAAGCCATTTCGTATCGTGGTGAGTGCAGCGTCGCAGCCCGTGAGAACCCTGCATCGCAAGCTGGCGTCGTCCAACACGGAGCGGCGCCATGAACCAGCAAACATGTATTCATTCGCAAGACACTCATCAGGCACTGGACCGATTGCTGCGGCAGATCGTGGTCATCGGCAACTTGGTGGTATTGCTGATCCCGGCGGCACGCGGCAGCACCGAATTACTCGGCTGGTTGCCGCTATGGCTGGTCGGGATGCCGCTGGCAGCGTGGTGGAGCCTGCGCCGCTTCCCGTTGCCGCAGCTGGCCATCCAGATTCCACGTCGACGCCGGGTGCAGGCGCTGCGGCGGACGCGCGTCCTGCGGCCTGCGACGTTGTCGCGCGCGGCGTGATCGCACCAACAACCCCTTCGACCGTTCGCTTGCGGGTGCTGTGATAGCGTTCCGGGTTTCCCTGTTAGTGCCGTCCATGCTCGGAGCGCCGCCATGTCCCAACTCTCTAAAGCCTGTCTCATCATCAGTGTGGCGGCTGGAATTGCTGTGACCGGCTGTGCGTCAGTGCAGGCCCCTGCTGCCGGCGATGATCCGTATGCGTGGCTGGAAGATGTGACCGCCAAGCGATCGATGGATTGGGTCAAGCTCCACAACGCCAAGACCGAAGCCGAACTGGCTGGGACACCTGCCTTCACCGAGATGGAAACCGCTATCCGCGCGATCATGGATTCCGACGCCAAGATCCCCGGCGTGCAGAAGATCGGCGACTACTACTACAACTTCTGGAAGGACAAGCAGCATGAGCGCGGCCTATGGCGGCGCACCACGCTGGCGGAATACCGCAAGGTCGATCCGAAGTGGGAAACCATTATCGACCTGGATGCGCTGGCCAAGTCCGAAAATGAAAAATGGGTCTGGCACGGCGCCGATTGCCTGAAGCCAGCGTATGCGCGATGCCTGGTCGCGTTGTCGCGCGGCGGTTCGGATGCCGACGTGACCCGCGAGTTCGACCTGGCCAACAAGGTTTGGGTTGCGGACGGCTTCTTCCGCCCGGAAGCCAAGGGCGCTCTGGGTTGGATCGATGCCGACCACGTCTATGTGTACACCGACTTCGGCGACGGCAGCATGACCAGCTCGGGCTATCCGAATATCGTCAAGCAGTGGACACGTGGCACGCCAATGGCCAACGCAGCGACTGTCTACACCGGCCAGCCGGGCGATATGTACATCGCTGCGCAGCATGATGATACGAAGGGCTTCGAACGCGATTTCGTCAGCCGCACCATTGCGTTCTGGAACGATGAGATGTTCTTGCGAGGTACAGCCGGCGATCTGACCAGGATCGATGCGCCGAACTCGGCGTCCAAGGCGGTGCATCGGCAGTGGCTGACGATGCAGCTGCGCGAACCTTATGAGGCGGGCGGCAAGACCTATCCCGCCGGAGCGCTGATCGCCACCCGCTTCGACGATTTCATGGCCGGCAAGCGCGAGTTCGACGTCCTGTTCACGCCCAGCGATACCACCTCGCTGGATGACTTCACCTGGACGAAATCGCATCTCGTACTCAACGTGCTGGATGACGTCAAGAGTCGCCTGAGCGTGCTGACGCCGGGCGCGAATGGCTGGAAGACATCGGCCTTCGTCGGCGCCCCGAAGATCGGCACAGTCGGCGTCAGTGCAGTGGATGCGGATGAATCCGACGCTGTTTGGATGACCGTTACCGACTACCTGACCCCGACCACGCTGGCCTTGGCCGAGCTCTCATCAGGAGCCAGCGGACAGCAGCCCGAGGTGCTGAAGTCGAACCCCGCCTATTTCGATGCGTCGAAGAGTGTGGTTGAGCAACATTTCGCCACATCGAAAGACGGCACCAAGGTGCCTTACTTCCTGGTACGGCCGAAGGGCTTGGCATACGACGGAAAGGCCCCGACCCTGCTTTACGGCTACGGCGGTTTTACGGTGTCGCTGAAGCCCGGTTATTCCGGCGTGACCGGCAAAGCCTGGATCGAGAAGGGTGGCGTTTTTGTGGTCGCCAATATCCGAGGCGGCGGCGAATACGGGCCGCGCTGGCACCAGGCGGCGCTCAAGGCCAACCGCCACAAGGCGTATGAAGACTTCGCGGCAGTGGCGCAGGATCTCGTGACTCGCAAAGTCACGTCGGCCAAACACCTTGGCATCGAAGGCGGCAGCAACGGCGGCCTGCTGACCGGCAACATGCTGACCCAGTATCCGCAGCTGTTTGGTGCGGTGGTGATCGAAGTCCCTTTACTCGACATGAAGCGTTACAGCCACCTGCTGGCCGGCGCGTCGTGGATGGCCGAATACGGCGATCCGGATACGGCCGATTGGGAGTACATCAAGACGTTCTCGCCGTATCACCTGTTCGATGCCAAGCGCGATTACCCGCCGACCTTCATCTGGACCACCACGCGCGATGACCGCGTACACCCGGCGCATGCGCGCAAGATGATGGCGAAGATGGAAGCTGCGGGTAAGGACGTGCGCTACTTCGAGAATGTCGAAGGCGGCCACGGCGCAGGTGCCACCAATGCGCAGGCCGCGCGTGTGGAAGCGCTGACCTTTGCATTCCTGTGGAAAGAATTAAGCAAGTAATCGCGACGAAAAATCCGCCCGATCGAACCGTCCATCCAGCCCGCGTTCCAAGGTCTGATTTGATGAAATCCACCGCCACACTTTTCGCACTCGCCTTCGCCATGACCGCACACGCCGCTGACCTGCCCACGCCGCCCGATGTCGCCCAACAACCGCATGTGGTGAAAGCCCCGCATGGCGCCGAGCGTGTCGACGAGTACTACTGGCTGCGAGACGACACCCGCAAGGACCCGGCGATGCTGGCGTACCTGGCCGCAGAGAACGCGTATGCCGATACGCTGATGGCGCCGCTCAAGCCGCTGCAGGACAGGCTTTACGAGGAGATCGTGGCGCGCATCAAGCAGGACGATGCCTCGGTGCCGTATCGCGAGCGTGGCTGGTGGTACTACACCCGTTTCGAAACTGGCCAGGACTACCCGATCCATGCGCGCCGCAAGGGCAGCATGGAGGCGCCGGAAGAAGTGATGCTGGACGTCAATGCGATGGCGGCAGGCAAGGACTATTACGCCGTCGGCGCGCGTGAAATCAGCCAGGACAACCGTTTGCTGGCCTACGCGGACGATGACAACGGCCGTCGCCAGTACACGATCCGTTTCAAGGATCTGGTCACCGGCAAGACGCTGCCCGATGTTATCCCTGGCAGCTCCGGTGACATGGTGTGGGCGGACGATAACCGCACGCTGTTTTACGTCGAGAATGACCCGGAGACCTTGCTCACCACGAAAGTGAAGAAGCATGTCCTCGGTACCGATTCGAAGCAGGATGTACTGGTCTATGAAGAGAGTGACGACACCTACTACATGGGCATCGGTCGTTCGCGCGACGACAAATATCTGATGATCGTGTTGGACAGCACCGTATCCAACGAGGTGCGCTACGCCGCCGCGGCTGATCCACAAAGCTTCGCGATACTCGCGCCACGCGAACGAGATGTCGAATACGACGCGGACCATTTCGACGGGCGTTGGGCGATCCGCACGAATGCTGACGGCGCGCAGAACTTCAAGCTGGCCACCACTGCTGACGGGTCGACCTCGCGCAAGGACTGGCAGGACTGGGTCGCGCACGATCCCAAGGTCTACATCGAAGACTTCGAGCTGTTCGATGGCTTCACCGCGATTGCAGAACGTTCCGAGGGATTGGAACGCGTGCGCGTGCTGAGGGCTGACAGCAACCTCGCCGCTGGTACAAGAGCGGATCTCAAAAGCGACTACGTCAAGGCCGACGAGCCTGCGTATTCGATGGGACTGGACGTCAACGCGGAACCGGACACGCAATGGCTGCGTTACAACTACAGCTCGATGACCACCCCGGCGACGACCTATGAGCTCAACGTCGCCACCGGCGAGCGCCGCATGCTCAAGCAGCAGCCGGTGCTGGGAGGTTTCGACAGCAATGACTACGTGACTGAACGGGTGTGGGTGCCGGCACGCGATGGCACCCGCGTGCCGGTGTCGCTGGTGTATCGCAAGGGCTTCAAGCGCGACGGAACAGCCGCCCTGTTGCAATACGGCTATGGCAGCTATGGTCTCTCGATGGATCCGGATTTCAATCTCGGCATCATCAGCCTGCTCGACCGCGGCATGGTCTACGCACTGGCGCATATCCGCGGCGGTCAGGAAATGGGCCGTGGCTGGTATGAGGACGGCAAACTGTTCAACAAGCAGCACACCTTCACCGACTTCATCGACGTGACCCGCTGGCTGGTCGACAACCACTACGCCGACCGTAGCCGCGTCGCTGCGATGGGTGGAAGCGCGGGCGGCCTGCTGATGGGCGCGATCACCAACATGGCGGCGGACGACTATCGCGCCATCGTCTCGCAGGTGCCGTTCGTGGACGTGGTCACCACCATGCTCGACCCGACCATTCCACTGACTACCAATGAATACGATGAATGGGGCAACCCGGACAACAAGGCCAGCTACGACTACATGCTGGCGTATTCGCCTTACGACAACCTGAAAAAGCGCGACTACCCAGCCATCTTCGTCGGTACCGGCCTGTGGGATTCCCAAGTGCAGTACTGGGAGCCGGCCAAGTACGTGGCGCGCCTGCGGGATCTGGATAGCGGCAGCAAGCCGGTGCTGTTCCGGATCAACATGGAAGCCGGCCACGGCGGCAAGTCCGGCCGTTTCCGCCGCTATCGCGAGACTGCGGAACAGCAGGCGTTCATTCTCGACCAACTGGGCGTCACGGAACCGCAATAAGTGGCTGCCGCGCTACACTTCGCCCATGAACCTGCCCACTCTGCCGTCCATTAAAAACATTGTCCTGTTGTTCGCACTTTCGAGCGCTTGCGTGGCGCTGGCAGGTTGCGGCAACAAAGGCCCGCTGGTGAGGCCATCAGCGCTGCCCACGGCGGCGCCGACTGATGCCGGGCCTGCCACGACGCCTGCTGTGTCACCAGCCACCACACCAGCCGCCACGCCGGCCACCACGCCTGTCCCGGAACCCGCTGCCGGCACGCCCGCCGCGCGCCGCTGAGGCGCCGCGATGCGTTTCAGCAAGATGCATGGCGCGGGCAATGACTTCGTCGTGCTCGACCTGCGCAAGGGTGCGCCACCGCCTGACAAAGAGGCGTGCGCACGCATCGCCGATCGTCACTTCGGCATTGGTTGCGACCAGTTATTGACGGTGGAACCGCCGCGCAGCCAGGGCTCGATGGCGTCATACCGGATCTGGAACGCAGATGGCTCGCCAGCGCAGCAGTGCGGCAACGGCGCACGCTGCATCGCTGCGTGGCTGGTGCGCGAGGGCGTCGCGCCGATGCTGGGTGAGTTCAGTATCGACAGTCCTGCCGGGACGCATGAGGTCGGGCGCGATGCGCGGGGCGGCATCGTGATCGACATGGGCACGCCGGACTTTGCGCCACAGAATGTACCGTTGTTCGGTTGGCATGAGGCGCGTGAGAGCTACACGCTCTACCTCGGCAGTAGCGCGGTGCATTTTGGCGCGGTCTCGCTGGGGAATCCGCACGCGGTGGTCGAAGTCGCTGCGCTGGACCGCGCGGCCGTCGAGGCCACCGGGGGCGCCCTGCAGCGCAACCCGGCCTTCCCCGACTCGGTGAACGTCGG
>JBKJOY010000229.1:0-4920 GCA_046595415.1 Thermomonas sp. | reverse complement strand
CCAGACGCAATCGCGCCGGCGTGGCCCATGCCCTTGCCCTTCGGGGCCGACGCGCCGGCAATGAAGCCAACCACCGGCTTGGTCACGTGCTGTGCGATGAACTCGGCAGCTTCCTCTTCGGCGCTGCCACCGATCTCACCGACCATGATGATGCCTTCGGTTTGGGCATCGTCCTGGAACAGCTTCAGGCAATCGATGAAGTTCAGGCCGTTGATCGGGTCGCCGCCAATGCCAATCACCGTCGACTGGCCCAGGCCGGCGTCGGTAGTCTGCTTGACTGCTTCGTAGGTCAACGTTCCAGAACGCGAAACAATCGCGATCTTGCCCGGCATGTGGATGTGACCCGGCATGATCCCGATCTTGCACTCGCCCGGCGTGATGATGCCCGGGCAGTTGGGACCAACCAGCACGACCTGGGGGTAGCCCTTCAACGTGTTCTTGACCCGCAGCATGTCCAGCACCGGGATGCCCTCGGTGATACAGACGATCACGCTGATGCCGGCATCCGCTGCTTCCAGGATCGCATCTGCTGCGAACGGGGGCGGTACGTAGATAACCGAGGCATTGGCGCCGGTTTCGGCGACCGCATCCGACACCGTGTTGAAGAC
Source organism: Thermomonas sp. (assembly GCA_046595415.1). GTDB lineage: Bacteria > Pseudomonadota > Gammaproteobacteria > Xanthomonadales > Xanthomonadaceae > Thermomonas. The sequence continues at coordinate 4,312 of JBKJOY010000229.1, read as the reverse complement.
TGGTAGTCCGAGGTGCTCGGTGCCGCCCTTGCCGGGAGTCACGCCGCCCACGACCTTGGTGCCGTAGTCGAGCATCTGCTCGGCGTGGAACGAGCCTTGCGAGCCGGTGAAGCCCTGGACGATGACTTTGGTGTTCTTGTTGATCAAAACGGACATGGATTCAGGCCTCAGGCAGCAGCGGCGGCAACGGCTTTCTTGGCGCCGTCGTTGATGTCATCGGCGGCGGTAATGGCCAATCCGGAGTTCTTCAGCAATTGCTTGCCGGCTTCGACATTGGTGCCTTCCAGACGCACGATCACCGGCACCTTGACGTGGACTTCCTTCACCGCGGCAATGATGCCTTCAGCAATCATGTCGCAACGCACGATGCCGCCGAAGATGTTGACGAAGATCGTCTCCACGGCAGGCGCGCGCAGGATCAGCTTGGACGCCTCGGTCACTCGCTCTTTGGTGGCACCACCGCCGACATCGAGGAAGTTTGCCGGCGTGCCGCCATTGAGCTTGATCACGTCCATGGTCGCCATCGCCAGACCGGCGCCGTTGACCATGCAGCCGATGTTGCCGTCCATGGTCACGTAGTTCAGGTCGAACTTCGAAGCCAGCACCTCGGTCTCGTCTTCCTGCTTGATGTCGCGCATCTCCACCAGTTCCGGATGGCGGAAATTGGCGTTGTCATCGGAATTGATCTTGCCGTCCAGCACCGCGAGGTTGCCGTCGGTGAGGATGGCCAGCGGGTTGAGCTCGACCAGCGCCAGGTCTTTCTCGTTGAACAGCTTGTACAGGCCCAGCATGATCTTGGTCAGCTGGTTGACCTGCTTGCCGTTCAATCCCATCGCGAAGCCGAGCTCACGGCACTGGTACGGCTGCAGGCCCTGCACGTAGTTCACGTGCAGGGTCTTGATGGCATCCGGATTTTCAACCGCGGTGGTCTCGATCTCGACCCCGCCATCGCTGGAGGCGATGAACGTGACGCTCTGGGTGGAGCGATCGACCATCACCGACAGATACATCTCCTTGTCGATATCGGTGGCGGTGGTCACCAGCACCGAATCCACCGGCAGGGCGACGCCGGCCGACTGATAGGTCGCCATCTTGGTGCCGAGCATGCCCTTGGCGTACTCACGCACTTCGTCGAAGGACTTTGAATACTTGACGCCACCGGCCTTGCCGCGGCCGCCGGCGTGGATCTGCGCCTTCACCATCCAGGCCTCGCCACCGATCGCCTTGGCCGCATCGACAGCCTCCTCGGGGGAGCGCGCAACGCGCCCGGCCGGTACCGCAATGCCGTATTCGGCAAACAACTGTTTTGCCTGGTATTCGTGGAAGTTCATGGTTCACCGAGGGGAAGGTGGCTCATCAATAGAGCGTGGCCTGTGAGGGCATGGACGCGCCGCACTGGCCATAACAGCCGGGTCAAGCGCGGACGGAATCCCCATTTTAACGTAGCTGGCGGCGTGACGTCGGCATTGGGCTGAGGGGACTGGTTGCTGGAGCCTCGCGCTGGCATGCCTATACTCGCCGCGTGCAGGACGACGCCTCCCCTGAAAGTTACCGATCCGCCGCCAGGCGGGAGCTGCATTACTTCAGCTTGTACCGGATTCTTGAAGCTGCGCTGCTGTGCCTGGTGGTGTTCAGTCCAGTCGGGGTCCTGATTGGCGAACCACACGCTCCGATGCTGGGCCGTGGCATCGCGTTGTTCTACCTGATCGCTGCGATCCTGCTCTTCCTTGTCCGCGACCGCGGCCACCTGCGCCAGCACGTGCTGGTCGGTGTTGCGGTCGACATCATCGTCGCCGTCCTGGCCATCCACGCCTTGCCCGGGGCGGGATCTGGCGTTTCGATGATGTTGCTGTTCAATGTCGGCGCCGCCGCATTGCTGCTGCCGTTGCGCCTGGGGCTTGGCACCGCGCTGTTTGCTGCAGTCGCCCTGATCTGCGAATACGTGGTGCGTGCCTTGGCCGGCACCGGCAGCACCCGCCCGCTGGCCGAATTGCTCATGTTCACGATCAGCTACCTGGCCATGGCGACGCTCACCAATCTGGTGGGCCGGCAGATGCGCGCCAGCGAGGCATTGGCCACCCGTCGCGGCAACCAGGCGGCCAATCTTGCTGAGGTCAACGACCTGATCATTCGCCGTATGCGCACCGGCGTGTTGCTGGTCGATGGCGACGGTGAGATCAAACTGGCCAACGAGGCCTCGATGTTGCAGTTGGGCGGCATCAGCGAGGGCCGGCGCACGCTGGCGCAGATCGCACCGGAGCTGGCCCAACGCCTGCAACGTTGGCGCCACGACGGCGCCAGCGACCCGATCCCGCTGCAACTGGCGCCAGACCTGCCGGAAGTGCTGCCTCGCTTCGCCCGCCTGTTGGCCGATGACGCGCAAGTGCTGGTTTTTCTTGACGACACCTCTTTGTTGTCGCGCCGCGCCGAATCGCTGACGTTGGCGACGCTCGGCAGGTTCTCCGCAAGCCTGGCGCACGAGATCCGCAATCCGCTGGCCGCGATCAGCTACGCCACACAACTGATGGAAGAATCCCCTGACATCCCCGAGGCCGACCGCCGCCTGCTGCAGATCATCTACCAGCAGACCCATCGAATGAACGGTATCGTCGAGAACGTCCTGGGCCTGGCGCGGCGCGAACGCGCACAACCAGAAAACGTGGAACTGGTGGAATTCGCCCGCCACTTCGTCGACGACTACCGTGAAATCCATCCGCTGGAAAATGACCGGATCGACTTGATCAGCGCCACCCGACCGATCACCGCCATCGTTGACCGGCGCCAATTGCAACAGGTGGTCACCGCACTGGTGCACAACGCGCTGGTCTATGGACGAATGCCGGGCCAACCTGCGCGGATCAGCCTGCGCGTCCATACCAGCGAATCCGGCGCACCCATTCTGGATATCGCCGACCGCGGCCCGGGCATGCCCGAAATGGTGTCGAACCAGTTGTTTCGCCCATTTTTCACTACTTCTGAGCACGGGACTGGCCTGGGCCTCTATATCGCCCGCGAGCTATGCCACGCCAACCAAGCCACGCTGGACCACATTCCGGTGCCTGCGGGCGGCTGCTGTTTCCGGATTCGGATGTCCGGAGCGGGCGCACTGTCCGCAAACTGAGCCTGATGAGCTGGGCTGCTGCTTTTCGCACGCAAGTCCGCAACTCGACGCTTGAAAGAAACATGCCGCAACACGTCGTACTTGGACGCAACGCGGCAACGCGCTATCGTTCACTTATATGACATCGAATCGCAGCACCCAAACCAGTGCGTTGATCGTCGATGACGAACGCGATATCCGTGAATTGCTGGTACTGACCCTCGGGCGAATGGGGTTGCGCTGCGACACCGCCTCCTCACTCGCTGATGCCCGAGCGCTGCTGCGCCACAACCAATACGCCTTGTGCCTGACCGATATGCGCCTGACCGACGGCACAGGCGTGGACCTGGTCAAAGACATCAGCCAGCTGTATCCCGACACACCGGTGGCCATGATCACCGCCTTCGGCAACCAGGAAGCTGCCGTGGATGCGCTCAAGGCCGGCGCCTTCGATTTCGTCAGCAAACCGGTGGATCTGAGCGTCCTGCGCGGTCTCGTGCAAAACGCGCTGGACTTGGCTGCCAAGCCCCGGTCGCCAGCCACGACTGGCAATCTGCCTGCCCCGGACGGTCCGGGCGCTCGCTTGCTGGGACACTCAACCGCCATGGACGAATTGCGCGCCACGCTGGCCAAGGTCTCCCGAAGCCAGGCGCCGGTCTACATCGCAGGCGAATCAGGCGTTGGCAAGGAGCTTGTGGCACGCACCATCCACGCTGAAGGATCCCGCGCCGCCGGCCCATTCGTCCCGGTCAACTGTGGCGCCATTCCGGCAGAACTGATGGAAAGCGAATTCTTCGGCCACAAGAAGGGCAGCTTCACCGGCGCGCACGCAGACAAGCCCGGCCTGTTCCAAGCCGCGCAGGGCGGCACCTTGTTCCTGGACGAGGTGGCTGAGTTGCCCCTGTCCATGCAGGTCAAGTTGCTGCGCGCGATTCAGGAGAAATCAATCCGGCCGGTCGGCGCCAACACCGAGATCTCCGTCGACGTGCGCATCCTGTCGGCCACCCACAAGAAGCTGGCCGTGCTGGTGGACGAGGGACGCTTCCGCCACGACCTCTACTACCGCATCAATGTGATCGAGTTGCGGGTACCGCCGCTACGCGATCGCCGCGACGACCTCGCGATGTTGGCCAATGCGATCCTGGCGCGCCTGGCCGGTGCGCAGCAGCGACCATTGCCTACGTTGCACCCGGACGCCAGCGAGGCGCTGGC
>JBKJOY010000082.1:0-7941 GCA_046595415.1 Thermomonas sp. | reverse complement strand
CGTAGTGCCATGGGTGTTGGAGCGCGTCGCTGCGACCGGTTCACGTGAGCTGTTCACCCTGTGCGTGCTGGCGATGGCGATGGGCGTGGCGTTTGGCGCAGCGGCAATGTTCGGCGTGTCGTTCGCATTGGGCGCGTTTTTCGCCGGCATGCTGCTCAACGAATCGGAGTTTTCGCACAAGGCCGCCAACGATTCATTGCCGCTGCGCGATGCCTTCGCTGTGCTGTTCTTCGTCTCGGTCGGGATGCTGTTCGACCCTTCCATCCTGATCGAACATCCATTACAGGTGTTGTTGACCCTTGTATTGATCGTGGTGGTCAAATGGATTGTGGTCTGGGCCAGCCTGCGCGTGCTCGGCGAGCGCCCCGGAGACGCCACCCTGGCCGCTTCCTCATTGGCCCAGATTGGCGAGTTTTCCTTCATCGTCATTGGCCTCGCGGTGTCGCTGAAGATGATGCAGCCCGACGTCCGCGACCTGGTGCTGGCGGGGGCGCTGCTCTCGATCATCGCCAATCCGTTCCTGGTCGCCCCATTGGTGGGACGGGTCAAGCGGCGTCGGAAAAACGCAGGTAACGACACGCCAGGCCCGATGGCGGATCTGGTCGACCACACCATCGTGATCGGCTACGGCCGGGTCGGCCGCGACCTGGTGCGTCTGTTGCGCGAACGCGGCGTGCCAGTGGCGCTGGTGGAAGAAGACATGGACCGGGTCATCCAGGCGCGCGGCGAAGGCGTCCCGGCGGTACGTGGCAATGCGGTGCTGCCGCAGGTGCTGTCAGCCGCTCGCCCCGACGCCGCGCGACTGGCGATCCTGGCGATCCCGCGCGCGCTGGAAGGCGGCGAGGTCATCGCCCAACTGCGCAAACTCAATCCAGAGATCACCGTACTGGCGCGTGCGCACAGCGAAGCCGAGGTCAAGCACCTGCTCGCGCACGGCGCCGACGCGGCAGTACTGGCCGAACGCGAACTGGCCCATTCGCTGACCGACATGGTGATGTCCACGCCGCCGTACCGGCCGAAGCGGGTCGAGGCCAACGCCTAGCCCGCCACCTGCGTCAGTCGGATTTTTTCGCCGGTGCCCTGAGCTTGCTGCCCGGCCGCGCCACGGCATACATCTGCCAGGCGATCTGCTTCATCAGGGCGCGACGATCATCGCCTACGGCATACAGGTCCATGTGGGTCTTGCCGGGCAGGAAACGCACCTCCGCATTCGCGCCTAAACCATCCAGTGCGGCTTTCAGTTTGTGCGCCGCGCCATCAAGGTAGTAAGTGTCAGCATCACCCACGATCACGTGGATCTTGCCGTCGAGGTCGGGTTTCAACACCGGCCATTGGGTTTGCAGCATGTGCGCGATGTCGTAATGCTCGCGCCAGTAAGCGACCACTGCCGGATCCACCTTTCCGCTCATGCGATCAAACATCGGTAGTGGCCGGCCATCGGCCCCGCGAGGCGAGAACACCCAGTCGAACGATGAAAACTGCCCGCCGTATTCGCCCTGGACCGCTTCCTGCCGTGCGTATTGTTCCAAGGTCGCCACAACCTCGCCTTTGACGCGGACCAGTGGCCACGCAGTGCCATCCGGCTTGCGATACATATTGGCGTTCGGGGCGTACACATCCGGGCCGGTGAAATCATGGAAGTCGCTGGAATCGGGCGAGGTCGACCATGTGCCGCCGAACACTTTGGGATACGTGACCTGCAGCCAGAGCGTGGCCCAGCCGCCGGAGGAATGCCCATTGAGGAATCGCCCGGACGCCTTGCCATCCATCCGATAGCGCGCTTCGAGCGACGGGATCAATTCGGTGGTCAAGGCGCGCCCCCACGGACCGTTGTTGACCGAATCTGCGAATTCATGGGTGCCGGTGGCGCTGGATTCGTCAAGAAACACCCAGATCATCGGCGGCATGCTGCCTTCGCCCATCGCCCTGGCAATCGATGCCGCGGTCCTGACCAGGCCGGGCAAGGTGCCGCCATACCCATGGGTGAAATAAGCCGTCGGATACCGCGTCGCGGCATTCGCCGCATCGGCATAACCGGGCGGCAACAGCACCCATCCGCGCATATGGATATCGCGGCCCCAGAAGGTACTGAGCGCGGGGCTGACGTAATCAAGCAACTGGGTTTGCGCATGCGCGGCCTGCATGGCTTTGCGCGCGTCCATCGGCGCATCGTCGGGAACTACCCATGGGTCCGACGCTGGCGGCAGCACGCGGGTCAATGCCAGCGACGGCATGCCGCTGGCATTGCCGAAGCGGAACTTGGTCGGCTCACTGACGATGTCGCCTGCGCCGCGCCCGCCGTAGGTGTAATCGTGATTGGTATCGAGCACCGCCTGCAGGTAATAGTCACCTTTCGGCAATTTCGAAAACGGTTGCGGGAATGCGATCGCATCCGCATCCAGCACCACGCTCGAACCTGCGGCGAGGAATGGAATTTCCATCGCCGCGATGCTGACGGCCTCGGGTGCCATCGAACTGGCATCCACTTCATCGACCTTGCCATCCTTCGCCGCCGCGTCGGCCTTGTCAGCCGGCATCGCGAACACCAGCAGACGTCCCGATGCGATGGGCTGCATCGCCGCGGCATCCAACCGGATTTCTATCTGGCGTGAGACCTGCGCACTCGCCAAAACGGGCACGAACGCCCAGCACACACAAAAAGCGGCGCGCACGGCGCGAGCCAAGCGTGGTGACGACATGGTGGTTCTCCCCAGGATGATGTTGGGATTAGACACCATGCGCGTCAGGTCGACGGCATGTACGTGTTGGGTTCAACCCTTGGCGAATACCAGCTTGCCCGCTTCGGCATCGACCTTGATCGTGTCGCCGTTGCCGAAATGACCTGACAGGATCTGCGTGGCCAGCGGGTTTTCCAGTTGCTGCTGGATCGCCCGCTTCAACGGCCGCGCGCCATACACCGGGTCGAAGCCGACATCCGCCAGCAGCGCATAAGCCGCCTCAGTCAGCGCGAGCGCGATGCCACGTTCGCGCAGACGCTTCTCCAGGCCGCGCAGCTGGATTTTCGCGATTTCGCGGATTTGCGTTTTGGTGAGCGAATGGAACACCACGATGTCGTCCAGCCGATTGATGAACTCCGGGCGGAAATGCGCCTGCACCACGCCCATGACCGCGGCCTTCATCTGCATGTAGGCCTCGGGTGAATCATCGCCATCCATATCCTGGATCTGGTGCGAGCCCAGGTTCGACGTCATCACGATCACGGTATTGCGGAAGTCCACGGTGCGACCTTGCCCGTCAGTCAGGCGGCCGTCGTCGAGCACCTGCAACAGGATGTTGAACACGTCCGGATGCGCCTTCTCGACTTCGTCCAGCAGCAACACGCTGTACGGCCGGCGCCGGACGGCTTCGGTCAGATAGCCGCCCTCCTCATAACCGACATAACCCGGCGGCGCACCGATCAAGCGCGCGACCGAGTGCTTCTCCATGAATTCGCTCATGTCGATCCGCACCATGGCGTCCGGACTGTCGAACAGGAAGTCAGCCAGCGCCTTGGCGAGTTCGGTCTTGCCCACGCCGGTGGGCCCGAGAAACAGGAATGATCCGGACGGGCGATTCGGATCCGACAACCCCGCGCGCGAACGACGCACGGCATCGGACACCACCTTGATCGCCTCCTCCTGTCCCACCACATGCGTGTGCAGTTGCGCTTCCATCTGCAGCAGTTTGTCGCGCTCGCCTTCCAGCATCTTGCTGACCGGGATGCCGGTCCAGCGCGCGACCACTTCCGCGATTTCCTCGGCAGTGACCTTGTCCTGCAGCAGGGTGAAGCCCTTGTGCTCTGCTTCCTGCGCCGCGTGCAATTCCTTTTCGAGTTCGGGCAGGCGTCCGTATTGCAGTTCGCTCATGCGCGCGAAATCCTGCGTGCGCTGCGCCGCTTCCAGTTGCAGCTTGGCTTCTTCGATCTGTTCCTTGATCCGGGTGGCGACCTGCAGTGTGGCCTTCTCAGCTTTCCACACTTCGTTCAAGTCATCGAACTCGCGTTCGAGCTTGGCGATGTCGTCCTGCAGGTCGGCCAGGCGCTTCTTCGATTCGGCGTCCTTTTCTTTCTTCAACGCCTCGCGCTGGATCTTGAGCTGGATCAGGCGGCGCTCCTTGCGGTCGAGTTCCTCCGGCTTGGAGTCGATCTCCATGCGGATGCGCGAGGCCGCCTCGTCCATCAGGTCGATCGCCTTGTCCGGCAACTGGCGGTCGGCGATGTAGCGGTGGCTCAATGTCGCCGCGGCCACGATGGCCGGGTCGGTGATTTCCACTCCGTGGTGGACCGCGTACTTTTCCTTCAGCCCGCGCAGGATCGCAATCGTGTCTTCGACCGAAGGCTCACCGACGAATACCTTCTGGAAGCGACGCTCCAGCGCGGCGTCTTTTTCCACATATTTGCGATATTCATCCAGGGTGGTCGCGCCAATGCAATGCAACTCGCCGCGTGCAAGCGCAGGCTTGAGCATGTTGCCGGCATCCATGGCGCCCTCGGCCTTGCCCGCGCCGACCATGGTGTGCAACTCATCAATGAAGAGAATGATCTGGCCTTCGTTCTTGGAGAGATCACTCAGCACGGCTTTAAGCCGCTCCTCGAACTCGCCGCGGAATTTGGCCCCGGCAATCAACGCGCCCATGTCGAGCGACAGCACGCGCTTGCCCTTCAATCCTTCCGGCACTTCGCCATTGATGATGCGTTGCGCGAGGCCCTCGACGATTGCGGTCTTACCGACGCCGGGCGCGCCAATCAGCACCGGATTGTTCTTGGTCCGCCGCTGCAGGACTTGAATGGTGCGGCGGATTTCCTCGTCGCGGCCGATCACCGGATCGAGTTTGCCTTTCTCGCTGAGCGCGGTCAGATCAATGGTGTATTTTTCCAGCGCCTGCCGGGATTCCTCCGCGTTCTCGTCCTGCACTTTTTCGCCTCCGCGCATGGCGTCGATCGCCGTTTCGAGTTTCTGCTTGCTGGCACCGGCGGCTTTCAGTGCCTTGCCGGCATCGCCACTGTCGTCCACTGCAGCGAGCAGGAACAGTTCGCTGGCGATGAAGCCATCGCCGCGCTGCTGCGCCAGCTTGTCAGTGACGTTGAGCAGGCGTGACAAGTCGTTTCCGACGCTGACGCTGCCGTCCTGCCCGGACACCTTGGGCAACTTGTCCAACACCTCGCCAAGCCGCTCACGCAGCAGCGGCACATTCACGCCCGCTTGAGTCAGCAACGGACGCGTGCCACCGCCCTGCTGGTCCAGCAGCGCTATCAACAAGTGTGCTGGCTCGATCAAGTTGTGGTCACGGCCCACAGCCAGCGACTGCGCGTCGCTCAGTGCCTGCTGGAAACGCGAGGTGAGTTTGTCCATGCGCATGACGGACGTCCGATGCAAGCGGCGATGCCGCGATGCTTAGGAAATAAGGCCAGAGCTGCGCGATTCAAGCCTGCGCGCGGGCAGGTGAGCAGACCCCAGGACGTCGATCAAAGCGCCGCAAGCGCGTCCTTAGCTTCCTTGAACTTCGGATCCATCTTGAGCGCCGCCTGCAATTCTGCCCGCGCCTCATCCTTGCGACCGGCCTTTGCCAATACCTGGCCCAAGCGATAACGCGCGTGCTTAAGTTCAGGGTCGCCGGCCTCGCGCGGTGTTTTCAGGAATGTGCGCAGGGCAGCTTCTCCTTCGGGCAGGTATTGGCCGGATTCCGCAGCGATACGGCCGATCTGGTAGTAAGGGGCGGCTTTATTCGGCGCATCGACCGTCCATTTCCTGGCCATGGCGTAGGCATCCTTCCAGCGCTTGGTTTCCTGATATCCCCGGATCAGCGCCAGCCTCAACTGGATGTTGCCTGGATCAAGCGCATAGCCCTGCTCGTAGGCTTTCAAGGCTTCGGCAGGTTTCTGCTCATGCATCGCAATACGTGCTTTCGCCATGAATCCTCGCGAGCGGTCGTATTTGGCGATGGCGGTTGCCTGCGCGCGGGCCTTGTCGATGCCACCGCCCATCATGCCGGGTGCCTGCAGATAAAATTCGATCAGCGCACTGCGACCGTCGATCAGTGCCGGATCCAGTTTGACGGCCTGCTCGAACGCGTCGCGCAGCTTCGGCGCGATCGACATCTTCGACAGCATGCCGACTTCGCCGATGCGGTTGCCATAGGCATTGCCCAACCAATAAAACGCCTGCGCATTCCTGGGGCCGAGCGCAGTGGCTTTTTCGCCCGCAGCAATTGCCTTCTCCGCTTGCCTGGCCTGCAGGCGCGCACGCACCAGCAACACCCACGCATCGGCGTCTTTCGGCGTCGCTGACGTCAACGCCTCGGCTGCGGCGAGGGCACCCGGTGCTTTGGCCTCGACCATCGCCCGCACGTCGGGAACGGTTGTCGCCGCTGCAGGCAACACAACGAATGCAAGACAGCAGCCGAGCAGCATGGGGCGCAACGAAGCAATAGGGCGCATGAAGAAGTTCCTTTAAAAGTGCGGCGACCATAGCAAGCGGGGCCGCGGCAGCGGCATCCATCGCACGTCATCCGACCTCGGGGCATGGGGCGCCATTCAGATAACGAGTGTGATCCGTAAGCCGGCCTGCCCTCGATCATCAGCTTCGATGCAAGATGTTCGCGTTTCTAGCCGTTGCTCACCGACAGCGCGCGCAACTGGCTTGCAACGTGAACAAAATGCCACACACCTCAGCTGGGCTCGCGCCAAATCAGCGTCGCCATGCGCCCGGTGCGTTGATCGCGACGATGCGAGAAAAACCGCTCAGGCTCGGAGATCGTGCACATTCCGCCGCCGTGGATGTCCTGCATCGACATGCCGGCATTGACCAAGCGTTGTTTCGCGAGCAGATACAAATCCACGCACCAGTGACCCGGCCGAGTAGCTACGAATGCTTTTGCTGCCAGCGCATCGCGGGACACGAAGGCATCGAAGACTTCTCGTCCGATCTCATACGCCTGCGGGCCGGCGCACGCGCCCAGCCACACGACCACATCGTGTGCAGGCGCGCGCATCGCGGCAAGCGTGGCTTCAAGCACGCCATCGGCCAAGCCGCGCCAGCCAGCGTGGGCCGCCGCGATTTCACTGCCGTCTTTCGCCGCGAAAACCACTGGCAGGCAATCCGCGGTGAGGATCGCCAGAACCACGCCAGGCGTGGACGTGACCGAGGCGTCAGCTTCCGGTTCGTCGGATGCGCCGTCGCCAATTCCGCCCTCTAGAGCATGTTCAAAGCGCGCGACATCGATGCCATGCACCTGTCGCAACCAATAAGGCTTCGAAGGCAAGCCCAATGCGGCGCCGAGTTGGCGACGGTTGGCGAGTGCGGTTGCGCTGTCATCCCCGCAACGCAGGCCCAGGTTCAACGTATCGAATGGCGCAACTGACGCGCCCAATCCGTGGCGCGTGGAGGTGACCGCATGCACGCCACGCGGCGCGGGCCAATCTGCATCCAGCCACGCACTCACCCGAACTTGCTCACCAGGACTGGCTCATCGGCGCGCGAGTTGCGCGTGGGTGGCGGCGTCCTCACGCAGGAGGCGCAGCAGGTTCTGGATGTCAGCCGGAACCGGCGCGCTGCAGCGAATCGGCTCGCCGGTGATCGGATGCATGAACTCCAGCACTTCGGCGTGCAGGGCCTGGCGTTTGAACCCGCGCAACCCGGCGATGAATTCGTCGCTGGCACCCTTGGGCAACTTGAATGAGCCGCCATACAACTTGTCACCGACGATCGGATGCTTCAGATGCGCCATGTGCACGCGGATCTGATGGGTGCGACCGGTTTCCAGCTTGCACTCCAATGCGGTATGGGTGCGGAAGCGTTCGCGCAGGCGGAAATGGGTCACTGCGTCCTTGCCGTCCTCTCGCACGGCCATGCGCAGGCGGTCGCGTGGATGCCGGTCGATCGCGCCGGTTGCGGTACCGCCGGACACCAGCGCACCGACCACGATGGCGAGGTACTGGCGGTG
>JBKJOY010000322.1:0-4273 GCA_046595415.1 Thermomonas sp. | reverse complement strand
ACCGCAGCGCCGTAACTGCCAAGCGCCTTGCCGAACGTCACAAGTTGCAGCGGCACAGCACTCGCGTTCAATCCGGCCGCCGCAACGCTGCCACGACCCTCTGGCCCGAGTACGCCGATAGCGTGCGCATCATCGACATACAGCGTTGCCTGCTGCTGGCGAGTGATCTCGGCCAGCGCGCGCAGCGGCGCGATGTCGCCATCCATGCTGAAGACACCATCCGTTGCCAGCAGGGCCGCGCCATCGGCATGCGATGCAAGCTGACGTTCGGCGGCGTCGGCATCGGCATGCGGATAGCGTCTCAAAACGCAACCTGACAACCTCGCCGCATCGATCAGGCTGGCGTGGTTGAGCTTGTCTTGCACGCACACATCGCCCGCACCGAGAAACGCCTGCACCACCGCGAGGTTGGCCATGAAGCCACTGCCAAACAGCAGCGCGCGCGGTGCCTGCAGCCAATCGGCAAGTTCACGCTCCAATGCTTCATGTGTGCCGGTGTGGCCACAGACCAGATGCGATGCAGTCGCGCCTGCGCCATGCGCCTGCGCGCCGTCGCGCAACGCTGCGACAACACCTGCATGCCGCGACAGGCCCAGATAATCGTTGCCGCAGAATTCCAGCAACCACTTGCCGTCGACTTCGCAACGCAAGCCATAGCGTCGGCTGACGATGCGCATGCGGCGGCGTCGAGACAAGGTCTCGCGTTGCGCGCGCGAGGCAAGCACGCGTTCGATCAGCCTTTCGCGCATGCGGCTCAGGCGGCTTCGGTAATGCCGGCATGCACCGTGGTGCTGCATGCGGGGATCGCATCGTCGGCAGCTGCTTCAATCTGCATCGGACGCAAGCCCAGGCGCGCAAACAAGGCCTGGTCGCGCTCGGTATCCGGGTTGCCGGTGGTCAGCAATTTTTCGCCGTAGAAGATCGAATTGGCACCAGCCGCGAAACACAACGCCTGCAATTCGTCGCTCATCGATTCACGGCCTGCGGACAGCCGCACCATCGAGCGCGGCATCATGATCCGCGCGGCAGCGACTGTGCGCACGAACTCGAACGGGTCGATCTCGGCGGTCCCGGCCAGTGGCGTGCCTTCGACTTGCACCAAGCGGTTGATCGGCACCGAATCCGGATGCGCCGGCAGGTTCGCCAGCGCCTGCAACAAGCCAGCACGCTGGCTGCGCGATTCGCCCATGCCGACGATGCCGCCACTGCAGGTCTTCATGCCGACATCGCGCACATGGCCCAACGTGTCGAGGCGATCCTGGTATTCGCGGGTATGGATGATCTCGCCGTAGAACTCCGGCGCGCTGTCCAGGTTGTGGTTGTAGTAGTCCAGGCCTGCATCGCGCAAGGCGTGCGCCTGCGGCTCGCTGAGCATGCCCAGCGTCGCGCAGGTTTCGAGGCCGAGCGACTTCACCTCGCGGATCATCGCCGCGACCTTGGGGATGTCACGGTCCTTCGGGCTGCGCCAGGCCGCCCCCATGCAGAAGCGCGATGCCCCCGCCGCCTTGGCCTGCCTGGCCTTGGCGACGACGTCTTCAGTGGCCATCAGCTTCGTGGCATCCACGCCGGTGTGGTAACGCGCCGCCTGCGGGCAATAGCCGCAATCCTCGGGGCAGCCTCCGGTCTTGACCGACAGCAAGGTGCTGACCTGCACCTCGGCGGGATTGAAATGCTGGCGATGGGCAGTGCCGGCGACGTGCAGCAGTTCGGTGAACGGCAACGCGAACAGGGCTTCGACCTCAAGACGCGACCAGTCGTGGCGAACCGGGAAATGGCTGGTGGGGACAAGGCTGACGGCAGGCATGGGAGTTTCCCGAGGGACGCGACGTGGGCAATGCAGCAGTCTGGAAACCATGACGACCACTGTCAACCCGAGCGAAGCCCTGAGAGTTGACAGCCAGCTCCCTGCGCCACTGCGCTGGTTATTTGCCCTGCATTGCATGGTCTGTGGCGAATCCGGCCAGGATGGCCGCGACTTGTGCCGCGCCTGCCGCGCTGCCTTGCCTTGGCAAGGTCCAGCTTGCTTGCGTTGCGCCTTGCCGTTGCCAAGCCCGGGCACGTGCGGCGCCTGCGTGCAGCGTCCACCGCCACTGACTGAAGTGCACGCCACGTTTGACTACGCGTTTCCACTGGACCGCTTGCTGCCCCGGCTGAAGTTCCATCGCGATTTCGCCAGCGGACGCGTGCTCACACAGGTCATGGCACAACGCTGCGCAGCCCTCACCCAGCCCGATGCGCTGCTGCCGCTTCCCTTGCACCGCGAACGGCTGCGACGACGTGGCTATGACCAGGCGTTGGAACTCGCCCGCCCGCTTGCCAAGGCTCTGAGCCTGCCATTGCTGGATGGTGTCTTGACGCGAGTGAAATCGACGAGCGCGCAGTCGCGCCTTGATGCCGACGCGCGCCAACGCAATATGCGCGGGGCCTTCCACGTGGTGGCCGGCGCAGCCTTGCCGAGCCATGTTGTGCTGGTGGATGACGTGATGACCACAGGTGCGACGCTTCATGCCGCTGCACGCGCACTTCTGGCGGCAGGGGTTGAGCGCGTAGACGCATGGGTGTGCGCCCGTGTTGCGTGACGCTGCGGCGCGATGCGGATTGCCTAGGGCTTGGTCAGCGCGAAATGCAGGGCGATGCCGGCGAAGACCGTCGCACCCACCCAATGGTTATGCAGGAAGGCCCGGAAACACGCGTCACGATCACGGCGGCGTGCAATCAGGAATTCATAGACGATCAGCATGGTCGCCACCGTGAGTGCTGCCCAGTAGCAAACGCCGAGATCTGCTTGGCGACCGACCAACACCAGCGCAAACAGCATGCACGCATACAGCACGCTGATTGCGATGAGATCCATGTCGCCGAACAGGATTGCGGTGGACTTCGCGCCCATGCGCAGGTCGTCGTCGCGATCGACCATCGCGTACCAGGTGTCGTAGGCGGTGGCCCAGAAAATGTTGGCCAGGTACAGCACCCAGGCGATGGCCGGTACCTTGCCGGTGATCGCGGCGAAGGCCATCGGGATGCCCCAGCCGAACGCCATGCCAAGGTAGACCTGGGGCAGATAGGTATGGCGCTTGAGATAGGGATAGCTCGCGGCAAGCACGACGCCAACGGCGCTCATGTAAATGGTGAGGCGGTTCATCGTCAGCACCAGCGCGAACGCGACCAGCATCAGCACCGCGAATACGGCCAAAGCCTCGCGGCCGGACACCGCGCCACTTACCAAGGGCCGCTGGCGTGTGCGCTCCACCGAACCATCCAGCCAGCGATCCGCATAGTCGTTGACCACGCAACCTGCCGAACGGGTCAGCCACACGCCCAAGCTGAACACCATGAGCGTCCAAAGAGGTGGCGTTCCTTTCGCGGCCAGCCACAAGCCCCACCAGGTTGGCCACAGCAGGAGCAGCCAACCGATCGGGCGGTCGCCACGCACCAGCCGCCAGTACTGTTGCAGGCGGTCACGCCAGTAAGGCGCAGCTACTGTCGAAGCGGGAGGTGGGGAGACATCGCGTTGATCAGCCATGGCGACAAGCCTACCAGCGGGACGGACGGCGGCAATCGTGCGAGAATGCCGACCCGCGACGCTATGCGCCGCGCGGCATGCGCCCGTAGCTCAGCCGGATAGAGTAGTGGCTTCCGAAGCCATTGGTCGGGGGTTCGAATCCCTCCGGGCGCACCATTCCCTTCGTGTCGAATCTGTTCCGAGTCGAATCGGAGGCAACAAGGCGTTCGCAGCCCGGTGCGCTTGCCAACATCCAAGTGTTCACGCCCCTGAATGCGAAGACCGAACAAGCACACGCCCGAAATAATCTCGCTGCGGCGTTCCTTGTGCTATCGCGGCTGGACCGAGCGTCTCCTAGTCCAAGCGCTTGGGCGCAGGACCGGTTGAACGCCGCAACTTCAGGATGTACGGAACCTGCATCAGTCCGCCACTGCCTGGGCTCTGCACTTCCTCGATCAGGGCCAGCGTGGCCAGGCGCCCCATGTCGCGCGTCGGTTGATGCACGGTGGTTAGCGGGGGAAAGATGTTGAGTGACAGGGGCGTGTCATCGAAGCCACAGATCGAAATATCTTCGGGGACGCGCATGTGGCGATCAAGCGCCACCCGGATGACGCCGGCCGCCATGTCGTCGTTGGCCGCAAACACCGCGGTAGGTGGGCGCTTGAGCGCGAGCAGGCGCTCTGCCCCGTGCACGCCGGAGTCGAAAGTGAATTCACCCTGCACCAGCAAGCTCGGGTCGAGCTTGATGCCTGCATGTTCCAAACCTTGCTG
>JBKJOY010000252.1:0-5378 GCA_046595415.1 Thermomonas sp. | reverse complement strand
GTGTTGCTGAAAGCCTAGCGCACAACGCAAACGACCCGCTTGCGCGGGCCGTTCGTGTTTGCATCGATGCCGCGAATCAAGCCGCGAACAACGCCTTCATCTTCTTCAGTGCGTTCGCTTCCACTTGGCGGATGCGTTCGGCAGACACGCCGTATTCGTCAGCCAGTTCCTGCAAAGTCACTTTGCTGTCGTCATCCAACCAGCGGCGCTTGATGATGTCGCGTGAGCGCGCATCCAAGCCGGCCATGCCTTCGCGCAGCAGTTCCAGCTTGTTATCTTCGCTGTCCGCACGCTCGTAGGCCTGCGACGGATCTTCTTCGTGTGCGACCAGATAATTGGCCGGCGCCGGTGGCGCGTGGTCATCATCGACATCATCCGGGGCATCGAAACCGATATCGCGACCGGACAGGCGCGATTCCATCTCCAGCACTTCGCGCTCGCTGACGTTGAGATCCCTGGCCACCGCGCTGACTTCCGCCGCGTTCAACCAACCCAGGCGCTTCTTGCTCTTGCGCAGGTTGAAGAACAGCTTGCGCTGCGCCTTGGTGGTCGCGACTTTCACGATGCGCCAGTTCTTGATGATGAACTCGTGCATCTCGGCGCGGATCCAGTGCACCGCGAAGCTGACCAGGCGCACGCCCACGTTCGGGTCGAAGCGCTTGACCGCTTTCATCAGGCCGATATTGCCTTCCTGGATCAAGTCGCCAAGCGGCAGGCCATAACCGCTGTAGCCACGGGCGACATGGATCACGAAACGCAGGTGCGACAGGATGAGTTCCTGCGCGGCCTGCAGATCGTTGTCATCACGCAGGCGATGGGCCAGGCGCTGCTCGTCATCGACAGTGAGCACCGGAATCTGGTGCACGCCACCGATGTACGCATCCAGCGAACCGATCGCGCCAAGTTGCAGCGACGGCATCGGAAGGTTGTGGGTGACAAGGGCATTGGACATGGTGATCTCGCTCATGGGCGTTATTTTAGCAGTCGACATCTATGACTGCTAACCCTGCCATTAGTTCACTAGTGTTGCATTCATGGAACAGTGGCGCGGGCGCGGCAGGTGTCGTTTCAGCAACCGAAGCTCTCATATCCGGGGTCAAGCCTGAGTCAAGGCCTCTGCAGATGGGCTAGCGCTGGCAGGGTCCAATCAACAGGTTGCTGACCGCTGCGGGTCAGGAATTGATTGGCCGCCGAGAAATGCCCGCAACCCATGAATCCCCGGTGCGCCGACAGCGGCGAAGGATGTGGCGCTTTCAGCACGCGATGCCGGCGCGGGTCGATCACCTTGCCCTTGGCCTGCGCATAGCTGCCCCACAACAGGAAGACCAGGTCCTCGCGCTCGCGGTTGAGCACATCGACCACGTGGTCGGTCAAGCCTTCCCAGCCCTTGCCTTGGTGCGAGCCCGGCTGGCCAGCTTCCACCGTCAGCACGCTGTTCAGTAACAACACGCCGCGCGCCGCCCACGGCAACAGGCAGCCGTGATCGGGCCGCTGGAAACCCGTATCGCGCTCGAGTTCTTTATAGATGTTGAGTAGTGACGGCGGCACCGCCACTCCCTGCAGCACTGAAAAGCACAAGCCATGCGCCTGACCCGGCCCGTGATACGGATCCTGGCCCAGCACCACGACCTTGACCGAATCGAACGGGGTGGCATCGAACGCTGCGAGAATCTGCCCACCCGGCGGATAGATGCTGGCGCCGGCCGCCTTGCGTTGACGCAGGAAAGCGGACAGCTGCTGCATGTCATCGCGCGCGAACCAGTCGCCGATACGCGCCTTCCAGCCAGGTTCGAGGCGGACGTCAGGCGCGCTCATCAGCGCGCTCAGGCGTTGAAGCTGCCGGGCTCCGGCAATTTGGCCAGCCGCAACTGGAACAAGGCTTTGGTGACCAGCAGGCGTTCTTCGATCGGCTTCAGCACCAGATCGTTGGCACCTTCCCGCAGCAGCGAGGCCTGGTTCTCTCGATTGTCATCGCCGGTCATCACCAGCACTGGCAGGCGCCGCTTGCCGTAACGGAACACACCGCGCACCTGGCTGAGCAGGTCATGCCCGCTGAGTGCGCCCTTCAGATAAACGTCGGTGAGCAGCAAATCGCAACCGACGTCGCCGTCGCTGCGGCCGATGTATTTGTGCAGGTGATCCAATGCATCTTCGGCGCTGATCACGTGCATGACCTGCATTTTCTGACGTTCCAGCATGCGCTTGGTCGCGGTGGCCACCACACGGCTGTCCTCGACGTAAAGCACGCGCGCGCCTTCGATCGGCGCCGGCTGTACATAGCCGCGGATGAACGTCGCCAAGGCACCATGGCCCAGGCTTTTATCGAAATAGTCAGTCACGTCTTCGGTGAAGGCTCTCGTCTCCAGTGCTTCCTGCGCATTGCCGGAGACCACGATCACCGGCACGTACGCTTGTCCGGCGGTCTCGCGAACGACCCGCGCCACGGCCATGCCGTCGCCGTCAGGCAGCAGCAGGGCGGTGGTGACGAGGTCGACGGCACCTGCGGCCAGCACCGCGCGGACCTCGGCCAGGTTGGCGCACGCGAGCACCTCGGAGGTGGGCATCTCACGTTGCAAGGTGTCGCCGATCAACTTGCGCACCATCCGCGAGCCATCCACCACCATGACCCGTGGGGTATCACTGACGACATGGCGAAGATCCTGTCCGGCAACAGCCATGCTCAAGCCCCCGGCCGGGTCTGGCGCAGGTAATGGCCGGTGACCACGCCAGCGCCTAGCCAGCCCAGCAGTCCCGCAGCCACCAGCACCAGCAGCGCCTGCAACGGATCCACGCCATGCAGGGAGAACTGACTGCCGTAGCGTGCCGCGAGATCGGCCAAGGGCTCGCGCAATCCCAGCCACGCCAGGGTCAGCACGCCAAGCGCCGCCGCGCCTGCTGCGAGCCCGTACCAAGCGCCCAGATACAGGAAGGGCCGGCGCACGAAGCCATCGCTGGCACCCAGCAGTTGCAGCACGCCGATCTCCTCGCGGCGCGACTGGATATCCAGTCGCACGGTATTGCCGACGACCAGCAATGCGCCCAAGCCCAGTAATGCGGCCAGCACCAGCGCGACGCGGGCGCCGAAGCTGAGCCACGCATCCAGCCGGTCGCGCCAGGCAAGGTCATGCTGCACGCGCTCGGCCTGCGGCAATTTTCGCAACGCATCGGCAAGCACGCGTTCGTCGCCACGCGGGCTGACCCGCAACACGCTCGGCAAGGCTGCGCGCGCGGCATCGGCGCCCAGTACATCGATCGCTGCCGCCATGTCCGGTTGCGCGCGCAGTTGCGTCAGCGACTCGTCAGGGGTGACCAACACGACGGCTGCGATGTCTGCGCGCTGCTGCAAGGTGTCTGCAAGCGCTTTCGCGGCCGTCGCGTCGATGTCCTGCTTCAGGAACACATCGACATTGCGGCTGGCCTGCACTTCGCCGCCGAGCCGCGCCATGTTCGCCAGCACCAGCCACAGGCCCAGCGGTAAGGCCAACGCCAGCGCCATCACGCCAACGGTCAAAAGCGTGGCCCAAGGCTTGCGCAACATTCGGCCCAAACTGGCCACGATGCTGTAGCCATGGTGCGACAGCCACGTGCGGAAGCGACCGGATTGCATCGCATCGCCAGTGCGTACATTCGCTCGCTCATTGGCGCGCTCACTCATCGGCCAGATCCTCCGGCGAGATGTCGTCCAGCAGTTGGCCATGGTCCAGTACCAGGACCCGCTTGCGCATGCGCTTGACCAAGCCCAAGTCGTGGCTGGCCACCAGCACGCTGGTGCCGCGTTCGGGCAACGATGCCAGCAGCGCGAGGATTTCGGCGGACAGGGTGGGATCCAAGTTGCCGGTGGGCTCGTCGGCCACCAGCATCGCCGGTTCTGCGATCACCGCACGCGCGATGCCCACGCGTTGTTGCTCACCTGCGGACAACTGCGACGGCAGGGAGCGTTCGCGCTCACCCAGTCCCAACTTATCCAGCAAGACGCGCACGCGCTTGTTGATCTCCGCGCGCTTGATGCCACGCAGTACCAGCGGCAAGCCGACGTTTTCGGCCACGCTGCGATCCATCAGCAACTGGTGGTTCTGGTAGACCACGCCGACATCGCGCCGATGATGGGCGATGCGGCCGCCGCGCACTTTGGCCAGGTTGCGTTCGCCGAACAGCACGGCGCCGCGGCTGGGCCGTTCGGCCAACTGGATCAGTTTCAGGATGGTGCTCTTGCCGGCACCGGAATGGCCGGTAATGAAGACCATTTCGCCCGCTTCCACGGCAAAGCTGACCTCCGCCAATGCGGCGTGGCCGCCCGGGTATTGCTTGCTGACGTTGTCGAAGCGCAGTACTGCAGCCATGCGGTCATTATGCCCCGTATCGCCTGCTGCCCAGCATCGAACAAGCGCGCGACGGGCATCTGCCGCCGCGCGCTTGCGAAGAATCAGTGCTGGTTGCGTGGCGCGCGGGTCACCAGCGACTTCAGGCCCTTGCCGATTCTCGACAGCAACGACGGCTCGCTCTTGTTCGCTGCAGCCACTTCAACCGGCTTTGCAGACTTGGTTGCAGGTTTGTGCGCAGCGACCTGCGACGTCGATGCGGATTCGCCAGCGTTTTCAACCGGCTTGCCACCACGACGGCGCCGACGCTTGCGCGCAGGCTTGTCGCCATCAACCACGGAGGCTGCGACAACCGATGCTGCCGGCGCGATGACGGGCATTGCGACAGGCGCAGCCGCGGCAGCATCGCCTTCAACGCGCCTGCTTTTGATTGACGCGTCGCGCGGCGGACGTGGTCCACGTGAAGCGCTATCACCAGAACCCGCACGAGGACCGGAACGCTCGCCGCTGCGGCCGGGACCACCGCGACTCGGCGCGCCACTGCGGCCACCGCCACGCTTGGCATCTTCGGCGGCACGTGCCTCGCGCACTTCCTTGAAGATCTCGCCGATGCTCTCGCCTTCCTCGGCATCGACTTCGACCTGCTGCTCGCGCGGCTTGCGCGGCAGCGCGACCAGCATCTCCGGCGTGACGTGTTCGCCCGGAATTTTCTGGTCGATGTAAGCCTCGATGTCGGGCAACGACATGCCATAGCGCTCGCAGGCAAAGCTGATTGCGTCGCCTTCGGCACCGAGACGGGCGGTGCGGCCGATGCGGTGCACGTAATCCTCGGCATCGAACGGCAGGTCGTAGTTGTAGACGTGCGACACGCCATCGATGTGCAGGCCGCGGGCGGCGACGTCGGTGGCCACCAGCAGTTCAAGCTGGCCGCCCTGGAATTTCTTCAGCAGCGACTCGCGCTTCTTCTGCGGCACGTCGCCGGACAGCACGCCGACGCGGTAATGCGCCTTCTCCAGCGCACGGGCCACGCGCTCGACCCAGACCTTGGTGTTGACGAAG
>JBKJOY010000073.1:0-3619 GCA_046595415.1 Thermomonas sp. | reverse complement strand
GCGTTCCACGGTGGTGCGGTGCAGGGCTATCGCGGTGCGATGGCCCTGTTACCGGACAGTGATCTGGGCATCGCGGTCCTGTGGAACAGCGAAAGCGCCCTGCCTTCCGGGCTGCTGCCGACGATCCTCGACGCGGCGCTCGGTATCAGCGGCGGACAATGGCTGGACGACAACATCACCCTGCCGGCTACCCAGTACGTGGATCAAGAAGATGCACCGCCGGGTACCGATGCATCTGCAGCGAGTGCGGCACCGCGTTGATCCAACGTAGCGTGACGCTGTGAGGCACCCACGCAAGGGTCTCTCACTGACGAATCCATTCGTTTCGATTTGAGCGCGTGGCCTGACGGCCGAAGCCAGCAGCTCAACGGATCCTGCCGGCCCGCGATCGTGGGCAAGGTCCTGACAAAAGAAACCCCTCCCGCCTGGGCAACGGGAAGGGTCTGCAGTGTTCAACACCCGCTCGCGAGTCACCGACCGGGCTTGCCTGATCAAGCCAGGCTGATTTACATCATCGGTGCGGGCATCGCCGGCATTGCAACAGGCTTGGCCTTCTTTGCCGGCTTCTTCGCAGCAGCCTTCTTGGCGGCTGGTTTCTTCGCAGCTGGCTTCTTCGCGGCCGCTTTCTTGGCAGCCGGCTTCTTCGCAACGGCCTTCTTGGCCGCTGGCTTCTTCGCTACTTTTTTAGCTACTTTTTTGGCGGCAGCCTTCTTGGCCGCTGGCTTCTTCGCTACTTTCTTGGCAGCAGCCTTCTTTGCAGCCGGCTTCTTCGCTACTTTCTTCGCGGCCTTCTTGGCTGCAGGCTTCTTGGCTACCTTCTTGGCAACAGCCTTCTTGGCGGCTGGCTTCTTGGCTACTTTCTTTGCAACAGCCTTCTTGGCGGCTGGCTTCTTGGCGACTTTCTTCGCTGCCTTCTTGGCAGCAGGTTTTTTCGCAGCTTTCTTCATGGCCATGTGATGGCTCCTCGTCAATGATCTATCGGTAACGCCCAGTTTCAAAAGACACCACGGGTATCGGACCCGCGATCGACCGCCGGCGCGCATGGCGCGCCGGAACGGATGAGGTAGTGGCACGCGTCACTGCCGCGATGCCACCGTTCGACGTCCCGCATCCGCCAGCAAGCCCGCGACAATCATCGCTGCGGGTTTTGCCCAAGGATTTAGGATTGCTTTCAGCGAGTGATGCGATACCGGCGTCCACCTTTTTGATGTAGCTGGTGGAGGTTGGTGTTGTGCTGCCGGTTATCTCGATGTGTCTGCTCACTCTCTTCTGCAGGAAGCGTCTGCTGGGCGAAACCTAATCACGCATTTTTCAACTGTCAATAACCCGATGAAATATTTTTTTGGATGCGTTCGTCGTTGCGCCGGCAAACATGTGCAGCAATGCAACGCGAACATCCCGCAGCGATTGCATCGCGCGCGCATGCGACGACATCCGACACGATCAAACACAAGCACTGGCGCGGCTTGCAGCCATACACGAACGCGTTCAACGCATTCCGCGTGTGCTTGCAGACACAACACGATGCACGGCGAGAACATGCACGTCGCACGCGTGGGAAATCTTGCGCGCGACTTGAGGCGAAGATGCGTTTGCGCGTCGCACAAGTCCGTTTGCGCGAAAACTGCGCGAACTTTTTTCGACACATGAAGCACTTCGCTTTCGATTTCGCATGCGTGCTCCGCTCGAAAAAAAGAAAACCCGCGACGTTTCCGTCGCGGGTGGATGCGATGACGAGCCCGCTTGGGACGACGATCAGTTGTCGTCGTCTTCCAGCAACTCGGCGTACTCATCCGGACCGAGCAAGTCGTTGAGCTGATCGGCATCGTCGATCTTCATGGTGAACAACCAACCTTCACCGTAGGCGTCTTCGTTGATCGTCTCGGGCTTGTCGGACAACGCATCGTTGACCTCGAGCACCGTGCCGCTCAGCGGCGCGTAGACATCGGATGCCGCTTTCACTGATTCCACCACCGCGCAGGCATTGCCGACGGTGACCTGATCGCCGGCATTCGGCAGTTCAACATAGACAAGATCGCCAAGCAGGCCCTGCGCGTGGTCGGAAATGCCGATGGTGACCTTGCCGTCATCTTCGACGCGGGCCCATTCGTGGGACTTGAGGAATTTGAGGTCGCCGGGGATTTCGCGCATGGGGGGCTCCATTGGCACTGAGGTGGGGTGGGCAAAGTCTAGCGAAGCTGCAGCCAAAAAGTTCAGATACCGTCCTGGATCGGTTCTAGATTCGGCATCCATGCCTCATCGAGAACCCCTGCCCTGCCTTTTCGGCTACGCATCCTGCTACGCCGAAAAGACCGGCTCGGGCATCCTGCCCGATCGCTCGCGGCAATGCCGCTCGCCCTGCTACGGGCGGCCAAACTTGTGCGAAGTGACATCAAGTCACTTCGCGGGCACAAGGCTGGCCCCTTCACGGACAAACGGGAAGCGAACCACGCGAACCGGGACTTCCCGGCCACGGATGTCGACGCGAACGTTGCCATCCGCACCCAACGCGATCTCACCGGCCGGCACGCGAGCGAACGCGACCGCCTTGCCGAGTGTCGGCGAGAACGTGCCTGACAGGATTTCGCCATCGCCATGAGCGGTCAGCACTTTCTGGCCGTGACGCAGCACGCCCTTCTCATCCATCACCAGGCCGATCATCTGCCGCGGCACGCCGGCATCACGCTGCGCTTCAAGGGCGCCGCGCCCGATGAAGTCACGCGGTTGTCCGTCAGCGCCATCATCGAACGCGACTGTCCACGCCAGTGCGGCTTCCAGTGGTGACACGCCTTCGTCCATGTCCTGGCCATAGAGGTTCATGCCGGCTTCCAGGCGAAGGGTATCGCGCGCACCCAATCCTGCCGGCTTGACGCCTGCGGCGAGCAGCGCATTCCAGAACGCAACCGTCTGCGTTTCCGGCACCACGACTTCGAAACCGTCTTCACCGGTGTAGCCGGTGCGCGCAATGAATACCTTGATGCCATCGTCGGTCGTGGCCTCGCGAGCGGCGAAGCGCCCAAGTTTGGCGACCTTCGCACGGTCGTCTTCGCGCAGCAGTCCGACGACTTTGTCGCGTGCGCCCGGACCCTGCACGGCGACCATGCCAAATTCCGGGCGCTCGCGCACCTCGACATCGAACGACGCCGCTTGCTGGGTGATCCATGCCAGGTCCTTGTCGCGGGTGGAAGCGTTCACCACCAACCGGAACCACGACTCATCCATGAAATAGATGATCAGGTCATCGATGACGCCGCCCTGCTGATTGAGCATGGTGGTGTAAAGCGCCTTGCCGGTCTTGCTTAGCTTGTCGATCGAATTGGCGACGAGCTTGCGCAGGAACTCACGCACGCGTGCGCCGGTGAGGTCGACCACGGTCATGTGCGAGACATCGAACATGCCTGCGTCCTGCCGGACCAGATGATGTTCGTCGATCTGCGAGCCGTAGTGGATCGGCATGTCCCAGCCGCCGAAATCGACCATCTTCGCGCCAAGCGCGCGATGGGTTTCATTGAGGATGGTCTTCTGGGTCATGCCCGCCCCACATCGCAGGCGGCAGGCATGACCCAGAAGACCATCCTCAATGAAACCCATCGCGCGCTTGGCGCGAAGATGGTCGATT
>JBKJOY010000016.1:0-17376 GCA_046595415.1 Thermomonas sp. | reverse complement strand
GTCGCCGTGTCGGCGATGCGTTCGTCGATGGCTTGCGCGGCACCGTCAAGAATGTCCTGCCGATCGTGGTGCTGGCGGTGTTGTCGGTGATCGGGATGTTCGTGCTGGTATTCGGCGTCGGCCTGGTCGCGGTGATTGTGACCTTGGTGGCCAGCATGATCAGCAAGGCGTTGGCCGTGGCATTGTTGATCCCGATCTACTTCGCCTTGATCTTGCTGATGTACGTGGTCATGTTCGGCGTCATGTATTTCATCTGGCGCGATATCTGCACCGATGCATCGCCAGTGGCGCCGCGGGCCGACCAGTTGGAACTCTGAATCTGCTGCCTGCCGGGCCTAGAGCCCGCCCATCACCTGCTGCATGACCGCGTTCATCGTGGTCTGGATCTGGATGAACAGCCACAGGAAGGCGGCCAGCGCGGCTGCGCCTTGCAACATCAGCCATCCCCACGCCCACAACGGCAAGCTGGCGTCTTCGCGTTCGCGCAGCACGCGGGTTTCGCTGATGCGGTCATGCAAGGTGAGGTGCTTGGGCGGCAGCGCTGCCATTGCATGACCGAGGTTGAGGGTCAGCCAGGACAGCGAAGCGGCCAGGAAGCGTTGCAACGCATGACCGGTGGTGAGTGGTTTTCCATCGGCGCCGGCCACCACCAATCCCAACGCGCGCTTGCCCGGCGTGGCGTGCCAGCGGCTGGATTCAAATCCCACCGACCACAGCAGCGCCAGCAACACGTAAAGCAGCATGGGCGTCAGCACCAGGCCGCTGATGGCGGCTTCCAAATGCGTCACCGCCCCGCCCAGCACCGGATCCGACAGCCAAGCCTGCGCCATCTGCGTGGTGGGCTGTGGATTGGCCATCACGCCTTCCATCATCCGCGGCAGTGCGAGCTTGAGCGTATTGATCTCTGCCGCCGCGTTGGACCAGTCGTGTTGCAGGCGCGAACTGGCGAGCAGGAGCAACGCGGGTGCGAGGCAGACCAAATCCAGCGACCACGCCAGGTAGCGTTCCTTGAGTTTCGCGGGCTTCGGGCCGTCAGGTTCCAGAGCATCAGGAGCCGGATCCGCGAGGATGGCGGCTGCCGCCCGCTGGTCCGCAGTCTTCAGCGCGATCACGACCTGCTCAGCCGCGGGCGTCTGCATCCGCTGCCGTCCGCGGCGTGACCATGGTGGCGGCGATGATCCCCGCTTCGTAGAGCAGGCACATCGGGATGGCCAGCATCAATTGCGAGACCACGTCAGGCGGGGTCAACACGGCTGCCAGGATGAACACACCGACCACCGCATAGCCACGACCTTCGCGGAGTTGCTTCGGGGTCACCCAGCCGAGCAACGCCAGGATCACCAGCGCCACCGGCAATTCGAACGACAGGCCGAACGCGAGGAACAGCACCAACACGAAATCGAGATAGGCGCTGATGTCGGTCATCATCGCCACCCCGCTGGGGGTGACCCGCGCCAGGAAGCCGAACACCATCGGCAACACCAGGAAAAACGCGAACGCGCAGCCGGCGTAGAACAGCGCCAACGCGGATCCCAGCAACGGCACGGCGAGTTTCTTCTCGCGGCGATACAGGCCGGGCGCCACGAACGCCCAGACCTGATAGAGCAGCCAGGGCATCGACACCATCAGCGCGGCGAAGAACGCCAACTTCATCGGCGCGAAAAACGGCGACGCGACCTGGGTGGCAATCAGCTGGCCGCCCTTGGGCAACTTGTCGAGCAACGGTTGCGCAAGCAGGCCATAAAGCTTGTTCGCGAACGGCAGCATCGCCGCCAGCACGATGAGCAGGCCGATGACTGCGCGCAGCAGGCGCGAGCGCAACTCCAGCAGATGGGCAATCAGCGGGCGCTCGGCGCCGGTGCCGACATCACTGTCCATGCGTGTCCTGCTTGGGCGTGGCTGCCATGAGGTCCGCGGTCTGGTCGATGAGGTGCGGTTCGATGACGAGAGATTGGGCTCCGGCCGCTTCAGTGGCGGCATCCTCAATAGATATCGGTGGAAGCGCCGGGGTCACTGGCGCACGCACTTCGGCCATCGTGCTGGTGAGCGAGCTGCGGATCTCGGCATCGGTCGCGCGCAGATGCGCTTCGGCTTCCCGCATCACCTCTTTGCCATCGGCCAGGCTGCGGCGCAAATCTTCGCTGGCGATTTCGCGCTCGAGTTCGCTTTTCACCGAATACCATTGCGCGCGCGCACGCCGCACCCATAGGCCGACGAAGCGGGCGGCTTTGGGCAAGCGTTCTGGGCCAAGCACGACCAGTGCGACCAGCCCCACGACCAGCATTTCGCCGAAGGAAAAATCAAACATCGGCTAGGATCCGTTTGCCTGTTCCGTTGTTATGGATCAGCGCGGAACGTCGTCGCGGTCGCGTTGTTCGCTACCGGTCTTGGTGGTGTCTGCTTGGCTGGCGTTGGTGTCGCCGATGCGCGCGGCAGGCTTGTCATCGTCACCGTGCATGCCTTTCTTGAATTCGTCGACGGCCTTGCCGAGATCACGTGCACCGCCGGTCAGGCGCTTGGTGCCGAACACCAGCACGACGATCACCAGCACGATGAGCCAATGCCAGATGCTGAAGCTGCCCATGGATGCGCCTTTAGGAGAGTGGGGAACGCAATTCTAGCGCTTGCGCGCTAGATGACCTGCCAAGCCGCCCGATCAGGGTTTGCCGCTGGCCGGTGCGGGACTCGCTGCCGGTGGCACATCGGGCAGGGCAGTCGTGGTGGCCGGATTGTGATTCTCGATCGGTTGCACGCTGGTGCCGGGATTGGTGGGGGCACCTGCAGGCGTAGCGGCATCGATTTCCTTGCGGGCACGCGTCTGGCGAGCGCCAGCCGTGGCCTCTTCCAGCACATCACGGAACGCCACGATAGCGGCTGACGGCGGCTGGGTTGCGCGACCCTCGAACACCATGCGCGGGGTGACGCCCTCGCCGTAGGCCGTGCTGTTGGCGCCGTTGTCGATCGACAGCACCGCGCCGTCCAAGGCCACGCCCGCAAACAACCCGCGCGCGCGCGACCACGACCAGATCTCCGCCTTGAATTCACCATCGGTGGCGGCCGCCGCACTGCGCCCGATCGGACCGGCGGCTACGCTGGCATCGGCGCCAATGGTGAACTTGCCGTTGACGATCGACTCCAGCCCGCGGTCGCTGCGGAACACCAGGACGACGTCGGCCGACTGCACGCCCGCCTGCAGGCCAAAGCTGGCGCCGGCCAGTTTCACGAAGACCGGATTGGACCACGTGCCATCGGCGGTCTTCACCGACATCAAGCCCAGGCCGCGCCGACCACCCAGGATGAAGCCGGCCTTGATGGTGTCGGGGACCACGACAATCCCGCGCGCTTCATCCAGCAGGCGATCCGGAATGCCGGATTCCGGGATCGCCTGGATCTGCCGCATCACGCGCACCGCGTCATCCGCACGCACGTCCTCGCGGGCACCGGCAATGGCAGCAGATGCCGCCAACAGACCGGCAAGGGCGAAGGCGAGGCGACGACGTGGGACAGGCTTCATGGCGTTCTCTGGCGAAGTGGGCGAGCTGACATGCTGGCGCCCGCGGGATGAATCCATCATAAGCCGCGACGGTAAATGCGCCCGGATCTGATCAGGAGGTGGTCACCGCTAGCGCCATCGCTATCGCCGCCACGCCGGCGCTGCCATCCTATGCACATGACCGAATCCAATACCCCCGATCAAGCCCTGTTGCTGGTCAACCTGGGCACGCCTGCGGCGCCGACGTCGCAAGCCGTGCGCCGCTACCTGGCGGAATTCCTGCATGACCACCGCGTGGTGCAGCTGACCCGTTGGCTGTGGTGCCCGTTGCTGCACTTCGTGATCCTGCCGCTGCGCAGCCCGAAAGTCGCGCACAAATACGCGACGGTGTGGTTGCCGGATGGCTCGCCGTTGGCGGTGTACACCGCGAATCTGGCCAAGGCCGTGCAGGCCCGATTGCCGGATCGGCAAGTGAGCTATGCGATGCGCTATGGCGAGCCGTCGCTGTCGTCTGCGCTGGCGCGATTGCGTGCTGACGGTGTTCGCGACGTGCGCGTGCTGCCGTTGTATCCGCAGTATTCGACCACGACCACGGCGGCGGTTGCGGATGTCATCCAAAAGCATGGCACGGGTTTGCAGGTGAAGATGCTGGCTGAATACCACCGTGATGCCGGTTGGGCACGCGCCGTGGCCGCCTCGATCCGCGAGCACTGGGACGCCAACGGGCGCGGCGAGCGCCTGCTGTTGTCGTTCCATGGCATCCCGCAGCGGCTGGTCGATGGCGGTGATCCGTATGCGACGCAGTGCGAAGGCAGCACGCAGGCGATTGCCGAGGCGCTGGGCATCGAGCGCGACGAGATCATGCTGACCTTCCAGTCGCGCTTCGGCCGTGAGCAATGGTTGCAGCCCTACACGCAAGGCACGCTGGAGCAACTCGGCCGCGACGGTGTGCAAGTGGTCGACGTGGTGTGTCCCGGGTTTGCGGTTGATTGCCTGGAAACGCTGGAAGAAATCACGATTGAAAATGCCAAGGCGTTTTGCGATGCGGGCGGCCAGGCGTTGCGCTATATCCCGTGCCTGAATGCCGGCGCTGCACATGCGGATGCTCTGACGGCTTTGGCCACGCGCGCCGAGGGTTGGACTTGATGCGCGAATTCCACGTCGATATCCCGCTGGGTCGCATCGCCGGCCTGCGCAATCAGGGCGATTCACACGGTAAAAATATCCCGCGCGTGCTGGCCTTGCATGGCTGGCTGGACAACGCTGCGAGTTTCGTCCCGCTGGCGCCGCACCTGCACGGGATTGACCTGGTCGCGATCGACCAGCCCGGGCATGGTCGCAGTGCGCATTTGCCGCCCGGCACCGACTATTCCTTCGTCGGTGCGATCAACGCGATCTTGGATGTCGCCGAGGCATTGGGCTGGGAGCGGTTTGCCCTGCTTGGCCATTCCATGGGCGGCGGCATCAGCAGCCTGATCGCGGCCGCATGCCCCGACCGGATCGAGCGGCTGGTGGCGATCGAAGCACTGGGCGCGTTGGCGGAAACGCCCGAACACACGGTGGCGCGGATGCGCGAGGCGGTCGCAGCCAACCGGGCGCTGGCCGACAAGCGCTTGCGCGTGTTTCCCGACATCGAAACTGCGGTGCGCGCGCGCATGCAGGCCACGCGGGTGCCCGGCAGCGGCCTCACCGAGCCATTGGTGCGCTTGCTGGTCGAACGCGGGTTGGCGCAAGTCGAAGGCGGTTTTGCCTGGAGCAGTGATCCGCGCCTGACCCTGCCAACCATGACCCGGATGACCGAAGCACAAGTGGAAAACCTGATCGCCGGCATCGAGTGCCCGGCCAAGGTGATCTTCGGCGATCCTGCCCAGCCTTATCTTCCCGACGCATTGCGGTGCAAGCGCGCCGCCCTGTTGCCGCATGGGGAGTTGATCGTGCTTCCCGGCGGTCATCACTTGCATATGGACCAACCGGCCGCGGTAGCCGCGGCGATTGGGGATTTCCTGCTTCAGGCCTGAACGGCCGAGAAACTTCTGCGTTGGCGGGTCAGCCTTCGCCGCCGGTGCGGATCGCTATCTGGGTGCCGCCCTTGTCGCCCTTCATCATCTGGTAGACGGCCTGGCGCTTGTCCTTGCTGTAGACCAGGGTCGCGCTGCCTTCGGCGGCCTGCATCGCCATCTCGCGCTTCCAGCCAGCGGCCTCCATGGTCTTCTGGATCATGGCGGAGACATCACCCGAGGATGCATCGGTGGTCATGTTGACCATCTTCATGCCGGCCATGTCCATCGCGCTGTTGACCGCACTG
This sequence comes from Thermomonas sp., assembly GCA_046595415.1. Classification (GTDB taxonomy): domain Bacteria; phylum Pseudomonadota; class Gammaproteobacteria; order Xanthomonadales; family Xanthomonadaceae; genus Thermomonas. The sequence continues at coordinate 11,578 of JBKJOY010000016.1, read as the reverse complement.
TGCTCGGGCAGGAACACGTCCTTGGGGAAATCGGCCGGAAGCGGCACGCTCTGGCCATCCTGGCTGGTGGCGACCTTGATGTCGCCCTCATCCGAATTGATGGTCATGGTGCCGCCATCCTTGTCGAGATCGACCTTGTTGCCGGTCGCTTTTTCGATCGCCGCTTCGCTGGCCTTTTCGGCCATTTTCTTGCAAGCCGTCAATGGCAGCAGCAGACCGATGGCCAGGAGTGGGAGCAGCAAGCGCGCCGTTTGGGAACGGGCCAGGTTCGAGCGTGTCGGCATGGGTGTTCCCCTGTGTTGTTCTGATCCTTCAGGGGGAACGTGCAAGCGCATGTCAACCGGCCAGCAACCCCCGCAACCGGCCTTTCAGTTGCCTGCCTTCCGCGCGGAAATAATCGCGTTCGGCACGCCAGGCGGGAAAGCGGGCCTCGACTGCAGCCCAGAACCTGGGCGAATGGTCGGCATGCAGCAGGTGGCAAAGCTCGTGCACCAACACGTATTCGAACGCGCTCGGGCGCGCCAGGACCAGCGCAAGATCCAACGACAGCGTGCCGTCAGGCGCCAGCGAACCCCACTGCGAGGTGGTGCGCTTGAAGATGATCCTCCGCGGCGTGCGCGGCAGGTCATGCAAGTACGTGGGTAGCCAGCGGCCGACATCGGCACGGGCCTGCGCTTCGTAGAAATCCCGCAGCCCGCGCTGCAGTGCTGCGGCGCCCGCCCGCGCCGGCGTGGCGAACAGCAAGTCGCCATTGGCGTCGATGTCGAGACGTGTGGCGCGGCCAGCGCCCCAGATCAGCGTGTGCGTCGCGCCGCGCAGGGGCAATGCATCGGTGACATCGCGCTGCAAGCCTGCACTCGCATGTTGCGCATGCACGCGTAATTGCGCTGCCAGCCAAACGCGATGTTCGTGCAGGAACCGTTCGCAGGCCGCGAGGCTTGCACGCAAAGGCACGCTCAGGCGCGCGCCGCGCTCATCCACCGACAGCTTGACCCGCCGCGCGCGGGCATCACGCACGCGCAGCACGTCGACGGATTGTCCGTCATCGAGCACGAACACGATGGTGTCGCGCTGCACCCGTGGTGGCGCGGGTGCACTACGAGCAGGCGAGAGCAGACGCAACAGGGATCGCATCGCCACATTCTAGAGAACTGCGCCGCTCAATCCTGAAGCGTGGCGCGCCACGCGCAGCAGAGCGCTACCGGGAGCGGCAGGCACCGGTCGCGAGGCGTTCGCGATCACCGTCGTCATAGTTGATGTTGAGCTCGGTGCCATCACTGACGACGCTGGAGATCTTGCCCGGGTACCAGGCCTGGCCACCCTGCCAGCGGCACTCCACGTTGGTGCCTGCCTTCCAGGTGTAAGGGCGAACTCGTTTGGAGGGCACCGTTTCCCGGGTGCCATCGTCATAGGCAATCGTGACCAAGTCGCCGCTGCGGGCCTGGACCACGCCCGGGAACCAATAGGCGCCCCCTTGCCATTGGCCCAACACCCAATCCCCGCGTGACTGCGCCAATGCGCCTGCACACGCCAGCGTGCCGACGATCAATGCCAGAAGCGTCTTCTTCATGTGTGGTGTCCCCCGTTCAAATCATGTCCGGCAAGCGCCGACGAGGTGAATGACATCCGGCATCGGCATGCCACCGGCGAGTGCGATCCACCTTTCTGCAGATCGCAACCGAAGTGACGGGGATTCCAGCCAGGAAAGGCCACATCAAAAAGGGGTCAGAGTGAAGTTTCCTGACCAAATTTCTGCAAGGGTCGAGTTTAGTCGGCAGGAAATTCACTCTGACCCCTTTTTTTCCCCTTTTTTGGGTCAGGCGTCCACCTTGCTCAGCTTGAGTGCGGCTTCCAGCACCAGGAACAGGCGCCGGAATTCGCCGGACATCAGCGCGAAACGGGCTTCGAGCTCGGCGCGCACGTCTTCGCGCTCGCTGGATTCCAGCTGGTCGACTGCGCCGTCCAGCAGCTTGAACTTGCGCACCACCAGGTCTTCGCCCAGGACGAAGCTGACGTGGTCATCCAGCACCAGCGCGAGGCGGGTGACCTGCTTGCCGGCTTCCAGATGCTTGGCGATCTCTTCGCCAGACAATTCCATGCGCTGGACCTTGACCACCGCGCCGCTGTCGGAAGGATCCCGCAGTTCGCACTCGTCACCCAGCGACAGGCCTTCCGGTAGTGCGTCGCCGGCGATCCAGCCGGTCAGGATCGCGCGCGGGGCGACTTCGGCATTGACCGGCAGTGCCGGGAAGCTGCCCAACGCGCGGCGGATTTCAGACACCACGCTTTCCGCGTTCTTGCGCGATGAGGTGTCCACGGCAATCACGCCCAGCTTGGTGTCCAGCAGCGCATCACTGCGCACCGGGCGCACGAACGCGCGCGGCAGCAATTCGGCGACGAGGTCTTCCTTCAAACGCTTGCGGGTGCGGCCACCGGGCCGGCGTCCTTCTTTTTCCTCGATCGCGGCCAGTTTCTTTTGCAGCAGGTCATTCACCACCGCGCCGGGCAGCAACTTGTCTTCGCCGCCCACGGTCAGCCAGTGGGTGCCATCGATGGCGTGCTCCAGCGCTTCGTGGTGTTGGCCCATCGGTGCCACGAAGCCGCGACTGGACAGTTCCAGCAGGCCGACCGGCTTGAGCGCGCAGGTTGCAAGCTGGGTTTCGAGATCGGTGAGGTCGAGCGAAGTCGGGAAGCGGAACAGGGTCAGGTTGCGAAAGAACATTCAGTCATCCAGTTGGGGTTGTCGGTCATGCGGCGTTCGCCGGAATGACAGCATTGGGGGAATCAGTGATCACCAGCGTCGGCGACAGTATCGGGATTGCTCGTCGCATCACCTGCGAGCCACGCATGCGGATCGGCTATCACGGCATCGCCGCGTTTTCCGAGACCAGCAAAATCAAACAGCTGCGGGTCACTCAAATGCGACGGGTGGATATTGCCGAGTGCACGCGACAGGATCTCGATGCGGCCGGGCGTTGCCTGCTCCCAGTCCGCCAGCATCTTCTTGACCTGCTTGCGTTGCAGGTGTTCCTGCGAGCCGCACAGGTTGCAGGGAATGATCGGGAATTGCTGGTGCTCGCTGTAGGCCTCGATGTCGTCCTCGCAAACGTATGCCAGCGGACGGATGACCACATGCTTGCCATCGTCGCTGAGCAGCTTGGGCGGCATGCCCGCCAGTTTGGCGTGGAAAAACATGTTGAGGAAAAACGTGCTGACCAGGTCATCGCGATGATGGCCGAGCGCGATCTTGCTGAAGCCATTGGCTGCCGCGTAGTTGTAGAGTGCGCCGCGCCGCATCCGCGAACAGAGCGAGCACATCGTCTTGCCTTCCGGGATCAGCCGGCTGACCACCGAATAGGTGTCCTGCTCGATGATATGGAAATCCACGCCAAGCCCGCGCAGGTAAGCGGGCAAGACATCCGCGGGGAAGTCGGGCTGTTTCTGGTCGAGGTTGACCGCGGTGATGCTGAACGCGACCGGCGCCCGCTTCTGCAACTGCAGCAACACATCCAGCAGGGTGTAGCTGTCCTTGCCGCCGGACAGGCAGACCATGACCTTGTCGCCGGCCTCGATCATGCCGAAATCGGCGATCGCGCGGCCCACCTGGTGGCGCAAGCGCTTGGCCAGTTTGTCGGCCGCGTGCTTGGCCGGCGCATTGCCGGGATGGCGCATGCGCGACATCGGTTCGGCTAGCGGCAGAGCGGGCAGGAGCGGCTGGACGGCATTCATCAGGCCACCATTTTACCCGTCGATGACGAGTCGGCACCGCGCTATGCTGCGGCCATGAGCCAACCGCACGATCCCGTCGAGCTTTCGCGCCTGACCCGGCGCATGGTTCAGCTGCGCCAGGAACATCGCGACCTGGACAGCGTGATCGACCGCCTGGCCGCCGATATCCAGGCCGATGAGCTGGCGCTCAAGCGGCTCAAGAAACGCAAGCTGCTGCTGAAAGACCAGATCGCCTGGATCGAGTGCGCGTTGATACCGGATGAGCCGGCGTAGATAAATCTACTCTGGCGCCGGTTCTTCGTCTGCGTTCGATGCCACGTCAAGCGCCGGAAACTCCCCGGTCACGCGCCCGGTATCCGGGCTGATTTTTTCGATGGTGTGGCGCAATTCGCGGCCCAGGACGACGCGTGCGTCCTTGGCCCAGGCATTCAGGCGATCATCAAACGCCAGCTTGCTGTTTTCGTCGGGCCAAACCAGGCGCAGTTCGCGTAGCTTCTGGATGAAGCCACGAAATAGCCCCTTGTCGAAGAACTCCGGCGCGGCCGGTGCGTATAGCAGGCTCAGGCGTTGCGCGGCCTGCTGGCATAGGGTTTCCAGTTCGCCGGCGCCGAGTGCACCCGAGCCATTTTTCACCAGCACCGAAATCGCGATGTAGTAGCGCTCGAACGCCTGTTGCAGCGAATGGCCGAGCGCGCGCAGGCGGAACACTTCGTCGGTCTGGCCGGCGCTGCGGGCCAGGATGCCACCGTCATCGGTGCCGACTTGCTGCAACAGGCCTTCGCGAATGAACACCTCGATGGTGGCGTCGATACGCGCGGCGAAGCCGTCTTCATCCCACGGCAGGAACAGTTCCGCCTGCAGGAACGGGTACAGCGTGCGGCCAATGCGCTGCAGTTGCAGCCGGCCCATGCGCCGGTTGTTGAGGAAGCACACGGCGATCCATGCCGATGCGGTGAACAGGTGCAGCACGTTGTTGCGGAAGTAGCTGAGCAGCACCGCGTTCTCGCCATCCACACCCAGCACGTCACCCAGCGGATGGGCAATGCGGGTCAAGGTGCCGATCTCCTCGCCGTGCGCCACGATTTCGTGGGGCGTGTGCGGGGTCACGGTCACATGGTCGGAATACGGCAATTCGCTGAGCAAGGCCTTGCTGAGGGTGATTTGCGCCAGCAGGTCGGCTTCACCCATTGCGTGCTTGGGCGTGGACAGCAGGGCCATCGCCAGCAGGTTGATCGGGTTGACGTCGGCCGCGCGGTTGCAGTTCACCTGGATGCGATTGGCCAGCGCATCCACGGTCGCGCCCAGCCACGCCGGCTTGTCGTCTTCGGCCACCGGCTTGCCGTCCCATTCGGGTGCGTGCTTCGCCAGCATTTCATCCAGGCGGATGCCTTCGCCGAAATTCACCACCACCTGGCCGTAGTTGCTGCGCAGGACCTTGGGAATCCCGCCGAGCAATTGCCAGATCGATTCCTTGGGCTTGGTCTTGCCGGTCAGTTCGTCCTGGTAGCTGCTGCCTTCCATCAGTTTTTCGTAGCCGATGTAGACAGGCTGGAACAGCACCGGGCGTGTCGGCTGGCGCAGGTAGGCGCGTACCGTCATCGCCAGTGAGCCACCCTTGGGTTGCAACAGGCGACCCGTGCGCGAGCGCCCACCTTCGATGAAGTATTCGATCGAATAACCACCGGCGACCAGCTGCGCCATGTATTCGCGGAACACCGCCGAATACAGCGCATTGCCGCGGAAGCTGCGGCGGGCGAAGAAGGCGCCGCCCTTGCGCAACAAGGTGCCGACCACCGGCAGGTTGAGGTTGATGCCGGCAAAGATATGCGGCGGCACGATGCCATGCGTATAGAGCAGATAGCTGAGCAGCAGGTAATCCATGTGGCTGCGATGCGTTGGCACGTACACCACTTCGTGGCCGGGTGCTGCCTGTTTGAACGCGTCCAGGTGATGGACCAGCACGCCGCGGTAAATGCGGTTCCAGACCGGGGTCAGCAGGTAACTGGCCGAGCGCACCACCGGATGCGAATAGTCGGCGGCGATTTCGTAGGCAAACCCTTGCGCCTTCTGCCACGCGGCTTCGGGCGTGCTCTTGTCGCGGCGGGCCTGGTCGGCGATTGCATCGCGCACCGCTGACGAGGCCAGCACTGAGTCCACCAGCATGCGCCGGGTCGACAGGTCGGGGCCGACCACCACTTCGCGCACGCGCCGGAAATGGGTGCGCAGCACGCGCGACAACTTGCGCACGGTGCGTTCGGGCGGCAGCTCTTCAGCAACGATGCCGCGCAGTGCCACCGGCGGCGCGAATTGCACCAGGGTGTCACGGCCATTGAGCAGGATGGCCAGCAAGCGGCGGAAGCGCCCGACAATGGTCCAGTTTTCCGAGAACAACACCGAGAACCAACCGCTGCTGCGGTTCGGGGCCTGGCCGACGAAAATCGACACCGGCACCAGTTGCACGTCCAGTGACGGATCGTCCCGGTGCGCCTGCAGCAGGCGTGCGAGTGAACCCGAATGGGTCTTGTGCTCCGGCCCAGGCAACAATCCCAGCGCATTCGCATGGCGGCGCGACAACGCCACATACGCGCGCTTGCGACCCAGCGGATCGCCCGCCATCGGTTGCAGTGGCGAGGGCAGACCAGCCTCGCGGCAGGCGCGCTGCAGGATCAGTGCATTCGACAGCCCGTAGTCCTCCAGCACGTAACAGACCGGGCGGCCGTCATCGAGTGCCTGGAACTCTTCCGGCTGGTTGGGTTCCAGGTCGAGCTTCAGCCACGGATCCACGATTCGTCCCAGGATCCTGGCCCAAAGCGGTGGCTTGACGCTTGTTTTGGCCGGAACTGGCGCTTCTGCCGCAGCTTCGCTGGTCGCCACCGGATCCGCTTCGATTGCACCTTCGCCTGCGACTTCGATTTCGGCCTCGCGCGAGGTCGCATCCGTCAGGAATGCCGGCAGCGGCAATGGCGGTCCGTCGGCGATGGGGTCAGCTGCTTCGCTCGGATCGGCATCGCCTGCGACCGGTGTGTGGTCGCTCGGCATGCTTGAAGGCTCCGCGCCAGGCGCAGGTTCGAACAGGCTGGCTTGGGTCGGGCTGGCTTGGAGCGATGTGAGGGGACGGTTGGGCATCACCGCCATTATGGCGAAGCCCGCTTCCTGCTGCCTGCCTTGCCTGTCAGCGACGCTTGGGCGCGCGTCACGAAATCGGCCAAATACCAATTCCCGTCGATACGTACGGCGGGAACGATGGCGTCGATGTCGCGTCCCGCCAAGGGGTAACGCATGCGCAAGCGAGCGGTGTCGCCGGTCTGTTCCAGCAGTTGCACGTTCAGGCTGCGCAGGCTCGCGTCGACGTCCAATCCATACTGGAGGCGCAGTTGCGCCAGCAGTGTGGCGATGAAGGGCGACATCCGGTCCAGGCTGGAGCGCATGCCGAGTTTGGCGAATGCCTTGTTGCCTGCCTTGCCTTCTATCCCACTGCGCTGCGCGGCGGCAGTCAGTGCGGTGAAGAAGCGGTCGCCGCGAGCGGTGTCCGATAGCGGCGCCGCCAAGGCCCAGCTGCTGAGCGCGGCGATGGCTTGACCGATGTGGTCGCGTTCGTCCTTGGTGTAGGCGGGTTCCTTCTGCACGTACTGGTCACTGAATTGGGCCAAGGTCCGGATGGCCGAATCGATATCGCGATCCTCCCCCGCGAACTGGCTGCGGAAGGTCGCCTTCAGTTTTTCCTTGGCGTTTTTTTCCTGCAGCGAAGCCAGCATCCCCGGCAGGCGTTTATCCAGTGGCAACTCGTCCAGCGGCCAGCGCGTGCGGCCTTCCTGCCAACCGGCTTCGAGCTTCGTGTGCAAGTCGGGTGGTACCGCGAGCCGGGAAAAACCGGATCCGTCGCGCGCCAGCAGGCGCGCGGCCAGCACGTTGATCGCATCGACCGGGCGGGTGGCGGGTCCCGGTTTGGCTTGCATGGCCATGCCGGCCGGACCACGGGCGGGGCTTGCATCGGGTTGGCAGGCAGATAAACCGAGCAGGAGGCATGCCAGCAACAACAGGATCCAGCGATGGGGCGTGGGACGGGTCATCGGTGTTCCTTCGACGGCGGCATGGCCATCTTCGGGGCCGCGCTTGCGTGCCGGCAAGTGCGCCCGTCGGCACGACAGGCAGAAAAAAGGAGCCCAGTGGGCTCCTGAAAGTCCGGCAATGCCGGAGGACAACAGTTGTGGCATGGCGCCGGTCGAAACCGGCTGGATGCAGGCTAACTGCGTTCATGGCTTAATGCAATAGATTAAATAAATCTACGCAAGCCATTGATTTATTTGGCAAGATCCAGCGCTTCCAGCTTGGCCTTGCGGCGTGCGGCCACGGGCTGTTCCCAGGCGTTGTTGAACATCGCGGGTTCCCAGCTGCCGTAGGTCGGGCCCGGTACCATCCACCAGCGTTCGCCGAACCAGTCCTTGTATTGGTCGTAGAGACCATCACGTCCCTCAGGCGTATTGGCGACGATCTGCACGAAATCGCCGAGCTGGTCGCCGAACTGCATCAGCACGCGGTATTGCTGCCCGGCCAGCTTGCGCCGGCAATTCTTCTCGGTGCCGTTCTGCTCGCAGTCCTTGACGAAAGTGCCCAGGCCCAGGAACACGCTGTCGTCCTTGACCGGCAAGCCGACCGACTTGAGGTTGGCGATGGTCGCGTCCTTCAGGTGCTGGGCGCGGTTTGACAGGTAAATGATGGTGACGCCCTTGGCATTGGCAGCCTTGGCGAAGTCGACCACGCCCGGCACCGCCTTGGCCTTTTTTTCTGCGACCCATAGCGCCCAGGTCACCTCGTCGTACGCCTTGCCGTCTCGCACCAGTCGCGCCTGGTAGGGCGAGTTGTCGAGCACGGTTTCGTCCACATCCATGATCACGGCCGGTGGCAGGCCAGTGGCAGCGTTGCCGCGCTCCTCCGGCACCAGCGCGTCCTGGTTCTTTTCCTTCAGCGCAGCGTCCAGCCTGTCGGCAGCGGCGCGGAACACGGTCTGGGTCACCGCGCGGTATTCGGCAGCGCGTTGTACCCACAGGACCGCATTGAGGTTGTCGCTGGGCTGGACCGCGGCTGCATCTGCCGTTGCGGGCGCTGGCGCTGCAACAACAGGCGTGGCGGGCGTGGAAGTCTGCTTGCAGGCGGACAGTGCCAGTGCGATGGCAAGCAGGGACAGAGTGGGACGCAAGGGCATGGAGGCGCTCATTGGGAACAGACCGCCGAGTGTAACCGCCCGACTTGACCGTTTCAGTCCGCCAGCATGGCGCGGATGTTGGCCAGCCCGGCATCGCGGCGCTCCGCCTTGCGCGCGGCATCGGCGACCGGGTCGGCGCCGTCGCGCTGCAGTTCGGCGGCGGGCAGTTCGTCGAGGAAGCGACTCGGTGACAGCCGCAGCTTGTCGCCCCAGCGCTGCGCGGTGCTGGCATGCGACAGCCACAGTTGCTGTTTGGCGCGGGTGATGCCGACATACAGCAGGCGCCTTTCTTCATCGATGCGGCCTTCCTCGATGCTGGCTTCGTGCGGCAGGTTGCCGTCTTCCACCCCGATGATGAAGACGAAGCGGAACTCCAGGCCTTTTGCGGCGTGCAAGCTCATCATCCGCACCTGATTGCCGGCGTCGCCCTTGTCGGCATGGCTGAGCAATGCAAGCGCGGCGGCGAGTTCGCCGGGGCCACTTGTCTTCGGTCCATCGAACCAGTCCGCAAGCTCATCCAGGTTGCGTCGGCGCGCCTGGAACTGGGCCTCGTTCTTGCACAGCGCGCGCAACGCAGCCAACAGGCCGGAGCGCTCATTGAGCTGGCGCACCAGTTGCGCGGGCGGCAGGTGATGCGCATCGCCACGCAGGCCGCGGACGATGTCGGAAAACGCCTGCAGTGCGTTTGCGGCACGTGCCGGCAATTGCTTGCCGATGGCCATCGATTCCGCCGCACGCGATAACGGCAAATGCGATTGCGCAGCCAGTTCGGCGAGCTTGGCCAGCGTTGTCGCGCCAACCCCGCGTTGCGGTGAGGCGACCGCGCGCAGGAAGGCGGCGTCGTCTTCGGGATTGGCCAGCAGCCGCAGCCACGCCAGCGCATCTTTCACTTCGCCGCGATCCAGGAATGCGGTGCCGCCGCTCAGGTGGTACGGAATGCGTAACAGCTGCAACGCCTTTTCCAGCGCGCGGCTCTGGAAGTTGCCACGAAACAGGATGCAGAACTCGTTCCACTCGGTGCTGCCATTCGGGTGGGTGTGCTTCTGTGCAACGAACTGGATTTCCGAAGCGACTTTTTCCGCCTCATGCGCGGCGTCCTTGCACTCCCAGACGCGGATGCGTTCGCCGTCGGCCTGGTCGCTCCACAACGTTTTCGGGTGTTCGTGCGGATTGTGGGCGATCAGTGCATTCGCCGCACGCAGCACACGGTTGGAACAGCGGTAGTTCTGTTCCAGCTTGACGATGCGCAGCGCCGGATAATCGGTGCCGAGCTGCAGCAGGTTGTCCGGGTTGGCGCCACGCCAGGCGTAGATGCTCTGGTCGTCATCACCCACGCAGGTGAACTGGCCGGCGTCGCCAGCGAGGGCGCGCAGCAGCCGGTATTGCGCGTCGTTGGTGTCCTGGCATTCGTCAACCAGCAGATAGCCGATGCGTTCGCGCCAGCCGGCGACGCACTCGGCGTCGGATTCCAGCAACTCCACCGGCAGCCGGATCAGGTCGTCGAAATCCACCGCATTGAACGCGTTCAGGCGTTTCTGGTAACGCGCATACAACGCTGCGGCTTCATGTTCGCGCCCGCTGCGTGCCGCCGCTGCGGCCTGCTCAGGCGACAGCCCCGCATTCTTCGCACGCGAGATCAATTGCTTCATCGCCTCGACTGCATCCGGCTTGCTGCCCGGCGGCAGCAGATCCTTGATCTGGCCGGCACTGTCATCGGAATCGAAGATCGAAAAGCCACGCCGCAGCCCGATCAGCGCAGGTTCGGTTTGCAGGATGCGCAGACCCAGCGAGTGGAAGGTCGAGACCGTCAGGTCCTGTGCGTCATCACCCTTGATCCGCCGGCCCACGCGCTCGCGCATTTCGCGCGCGGACTTGTTGGTGAAGGTGATCGCGGCGACGCGCTTGGCCGGGTAGCGCTTGGTGGCGACCAAGTGCGCGATTTTCTCGATGATCACGCGGGTCTTGCCGCTGCCCGCACCCGCCAGCACCAGCAACGGGCCTTCGGTGTGCAGGACCGCATCGCGTTGGGGTTGGTTCAATCCGTTGAGGGCGTGGCCATGCATCAGGCGGCCATTGTCGAAGCTACCGGTCCTGCTCGCCAGCCTTGTGCGCCGGTAGAATCCGTGCATGGCCAAGCTGTATTTCTATTTTTCGGCGATGAACGCCGGCAAGACCACCACCCTGCTGCAATCCGCGCACAACTACCAAGAGCGCGGCATGCGGGTGGCGATCCTGACCCCGCGCCTGGATGACCGCGGCGGCAGCGGTACCGTCTCGTCGCGGATCGGATTGAAGGCGGACGGCATCGCCTTCACCCATGATGCCGACCTCGAAGCGATGATCCATGCCGACATCGCCGCGCATGGTCCATTGCATTGCGTGCTGGTCGACGAGGCCCAGTTCCTGACCAAGTCACAGGTGTGGCAATTGAGTGAAGTGGTGGATCGCTTGCGCATCCCGGTGCTGTGCTACGGGCTGCGCACGGATTTCCGTGGGGAATTGTTCGCAGGCAGCCAGTATCTGCTGGCTTGGGCCGATGAATTGCAGGAGATCAAGACGATCTGCCACAGCGGCAAGAAGGCGACCATGAACCTGCGCGTGGATCAAGGCGGGCGCGCGGTGCAGGATGGCCCGCAGGTGGAGATC
>JBKJOY010000149.1:0-6625 GCA_046595415.1 Thermomonas sp. | reverse complement strand
CCGTACTTCTTCAACGCAGGCCGCTTTGATTCCGGCAGCCTGCTGGCAGCATTGGCCACGTGTTATGCCGATGCGCTGGAGGCCGCAGACGACGCTGGCGCGATTGGCCCGTTCGAGCTCCTGTTCGGCCCTGCCTACAAAGGCATCCCGCTGGCCGCGGCGCTGGCCTGTGAATATGCCCGCCGCGGACGCGACCTGCCGCTGGCGTTCAACCGCAAGGAAGCCAAGGCCCATGGCGAGGGCGGCAGCCTGATCGGCGCCCCCATGGGCAACAAGAGGGTGCTGATTGTCGATGACGTCATCACCGCAGGGACTGCTATCCGCGAGGCGTTGGCCATTATTTCGGAAGCAGGTGGCACGCCCGCGGGGATCGTGATTGCACTGGACCGCCAGGAGCGGGCCAGTGATGGCGATGCTCGCTCGGCCGCGCAGGCGGTGGCGAACGAACACGCAATCCCGGTGATCCCGGTGGCCGGACTGGATGACCTGCTTGCGTTTGCGGGCGAAACCGCCGAACTTGTGGACCAACGAGATGCCCTGCTTGCCTATCGCGCACGCTACGGCACGACCGCATGAACGCTTCACGACTGCCACAGGGGGCTGTCATGGCGCACCGCCATCGAATGCTATTGACCGTGACTGCGTTGGCGCTTGGGGCCGGTTTCGGCGCGAGTGCCGTCGTGCACGCACAAACTGCGCAAAAGAAGGTCTATTGCTGGAACCAGAACGGTCGCAAGATTTGCAGTGATGCACTGCCCGCAGAAGCCGCCAATAACGCGCGCACCGAGATCAGCGCCAAGAGCGGGCTTGCGACAGGGCAGGTGGCGCGCGCTTTGAATGACGCCGAGCGTGTCACCGCAGCGGCATCCGCAGAGGTCGCCAGCCGGCAGGCGGAAGAAGATGCTCGCCAGCAACGCCGTGATCTGGCGATGGTCGAGTCCTACATGACCGAGGCGGATTTGCGCCGTGCCTATGGCGAGCGCACTACATTGGTGGATGAAACGCTGAAGGCAAGCCAGCTGGGCCTGTCCAACCTGCGCCTGAGCCTCATCACATTGCTGCGTCAGGCCGCCGACTGGGAGCTGGACAAGAAGCCGGTCCCCAAGCAACTGGCGCAATCCATCCTGAAACAGCACAACGACCTGATTCGCCAGCAGCAGATCCTGGCCGACCAGCAGGCGGAGCGCACGACGCTGGATGCCGAACTGGCCGATGCACTTGGCCGCTACCGTAACCTCAAGGCGTCGGAAGCGGCTGCAGCACCGAAACCCGCAGATCCACCGGCGCTGCCAGCACCCCCTGGCGCGCATTGAACCGCTAGAACGGTAGCGTCATGCCGGGCTTCACCGCGAGCAGTTGTTCGCGGAACGCCGCCTGGATGCGTGCCATCGCCGGGTTGGAATCGGCATCGAAGCGCATCACCAGCACCGGCGTGGTGTTGGAGGCGCGCACCAGGCCCCAACCATCCGGCCAATCCACGCGTACGCCGTCGATGGTCGACAAGCGCGCGCCCTCGAAGCGTGCCATTTCGTGGAACCGTTCAACGAAGGCATGCGGGTCGCCATCCGGCGCATCGACCTTGATCTCGGGTGTCGAAATACCATCGGGCAGCGCATCGAATACCTCTTCCGGGCTGTAACCGCTGCCATCGAGGATTTCCAGCAAGCGCGCCGCGGCGTAAATGCCGTCGTCGAACCCATACCAACGCTCGGCGAAGAAGAAATGCCCGCTCATCTCGCCGGCCAGCTCGGCATCGGTTTCGCGCATTTTCGCCTTGATCAACGAATGCCCCGTCTTCCACATCAACGGGCTGCCGCCATGGAGCAGGATGTGCGTGGGCAGGCGGCTGGTGCATTTCACGTCGTACACGATCACGGCGCCGGGATTGCGCTGCAGCACATCGGCCGCGAACAGCATCAACAAACGATCGGGATAGATATTCTTGCCGGTGCGGGTGATCACCCCAAGTCGATCGCCATCGCCATCGAAGGCGATGCCGATATCGGCTTCCAGACGCTCAACCATCTGGATCAATGCGGCCAGGTTATGCGGATCGCTGGGATCGGGATGATGGTTGGGGAAGGTGCCATCGATGTCGCAGAACAGCGGGGTGACCTCGGCGCCGATCGCTTCCAGCACGCGCGGGCCAATCACGCCCGCCGCACCATTGCCTGCGTCCACCACGACCTTCAGGCGTTGGCCAATCTGGATGTCGCCGGCGATACGTTCGACGTAATCGTCGCTGATATCCCGTTCCGACACGATGCCGAGGGTGTCCGCTGCGTGCAATCGGTCTTCGGCGATACGCGCGTGCAGATCCGTGATCGCCGTGCCGGACAGCGTTTCACCGCCGACCACGATCTTGAATCCGTTGTAGTCGGGCGGATTGTGGCTGCCGGTGATCGCGACGCCACAACCGGTGCGCAAGTGGTAGCAACCGAAGTAGACCACCGGGGTCGGCACCAGGCCGATGTCGATGACGTTACGGCCGGCCTTGCGCAGGCCATTGACCAGACCCTCGGTGAGTTCCGGGCCGGACAGACGGCCATCGCGGCCCACCACGATGTCCTCCAAGCCCTTGTCGCGCATCAGCGAGCCAATGGCTTGGCCAATCAACTCGGCCACGCCCGCATCCAGCGTTTGTCCCATCACGCCGCGGATGTCGTATGCACGGAAGATGCTGCGATCGATCACCACCGCTGCCTTGGTGGGCGCAACCTCGGTGATCTCGAGCTGCGGCTTCGGCTGGGTCTCTTCGACTTGGGTCCGCTGCAGGTCACCGAAGGTCTGGACTACCTCACCGTCGGCCGCATGGGCCACGCCCAGCAGGCGCGGGCGCAGGACAAGCCAAACGCCGATGGCAGCGAGGATCAGGACGCCACCCGCGCCCAAGGCTGACATCGCGCCCAGACCAAGCGGCACCATCACACCATCCGGCACTGCGGCAGCAATGCGCAGGTCGCTCTCGGGAATCTTCACCGCCAGCGATTCGGCGGAATCCTTCAACCCCAGCTCCCCACGCTCAAGCACGTCACGCGAGCCCTGGCGCAAGGATAAGTACGTGCCTGATGCAAGGCTGGCCGCTGCGACCCCGTGGGTGACGCGCTCAAGCGGCAACTCCACATACGCCAGCAATTGCACGGGTTGACCGACGGCAGGCCCGGATACCGCAAGCCGCTCGCCCCCAACGGTGGAAATGATGCGCACTACCGGCACACCTTCGGCAAGCGCGGCTTCACCGACCGCCAAGCTGCCGTAACCACTCGCCGGCAGACCGGCGTACCGCTGTTGTAGGTCGGCCGGCCACACTTCGCTTCGCGTCAGCTCCGGCCATGCTGCCGAAAAGGCCTTGGCGGCACCGGCGTTGTCGCCCGCCTTCAAGGCGGCGTCGACCTCTGGCGATGCCAGGGTCGCGCTGAACTTGCGGCGCGCCGTCTGCAGGTCGCGATGAGTTTCGGTGACGGCTTCGTCGCGAGCCGCTTCCAGTGACGACAGCCGCATGTCCCCCCGCAACTGGCGGCCGCCAGCGATCGCGAACCACAGGCCCACCAAGACCAGGAACCCGGCCACCACTGGCAGGATCCGCGCCCACTGGGACGGATCAATCTGCAGCTTGCGTTTTTCTTCGTCGCTCATCCTGCCCCCTGTCAACGCACACCGGTATGGCCGAACCCACCGGCCCCGCGCGCGCTTTCCTCGAAAGTATCCACCACTTGCAGGGTCGCGCGCACGATCGGCAGCAACACCAACTGCGCAATGCGGTCACCTGGTTCGATCGTGTAAGCCGCGCTGCCGCGGTTCCAGGTGCTGATCATCAGCGGCCCTTGGTAGTCCGCATCGATCAGGCCAGTGCCATTGCCCAGCACGATGCCGTGCTTGTGGCCCAACCCGGAGCGCGGCAGGATCACCGCGCACATGCCGGGATCGTCAACGTAGATCGCCAGTCCGGATGGAATCAGGGCGACGGCGCCCGGCTCAAGCACCAGCGGCGCCCCAAGTGCAGCGCGCAGGTCCAGACCAGCGCTGCGTTCGGTGGCGTACGCGGGCAAGGGCCACGCATCGCCAAACCTCGGATCCAACACTTTTACCTGCAGGGCATGGGACTTCAGCACAGCCGCACCGTGACCAGGTCGAGGAGTTGCCTGGCAATCTCGGTTTTCGCGGCGGGCCCCAGGGTGCGCTCGAAATCGCCATGGCCAAGCACCAGCAAGGTATTTTCATCGCTTTCGAAGCCGGTGGCGCCGACGCCGACCAGGTTGGCGCAAATCAGGTCAAGGTGCTTGCGCACCAATTTGCCGCGCGCGTACCTCGCGACGTCGTCGGTTTCCGCGGCGAAGCCGACCACCAGCCGTGGCCGCTGCACATGGGTCGCGACCTCGCTCAGGATGTCGCGCGTCTTGACCAGCTGAAGCGTCAAGGTGTCTTCGCCCGGCACCTTCTTGAGCTTGCGGCCAGCCATCGCGCTTGGGGTGAAATCTGCCACCGCCGCCGCGCCGATGTAGGCATCGCACGGCGCTTGCCCGATCAACAGCCGCGTCATCACCGCAGCATGCATTTGCGCCGCGCTG
Organism: Thermomonas sp.; assembly: GCA_046595415.1. GTDB lineage: Bacteria > Pseudomonadota > Gammaproteobacteria > Xanthomonadales > Xanthomonadaceae > Thermomonas. The sequence continues at coordinate 2,057 of JBKJOY010000149.1, read as the reverse complement.
CGCACATCAATCCGGGTCACGCCCGCCGGCGTCGGCAACGAGACCGGCCCGGCGATCAGGCAAACGTCCGCGCCCCGCTCAGCGGCAGCCGCGGCGACCGCGAAACCCATCTTGCCGCTGCTGCGGTTGCCAAGGAAACGCACCGGGTCGATGTCTTCGAACGTGGGACCCGCGCTGACCAGCAGCCTGCGCCCGGCAAGTGCCGCGCTCAAGCCTTGGCTCCCTTCAGGGCAGCCACGATGTCCGCGGGTTCCGCCATGCGTCCTGGGCCGGACTCCCCCTCAGCCAACGGGCCATCATTCGGGCCCACTACCTGCGCGCCGCGCGCGCGCAAGGTGGCAATGTTGGCTTGCGTGGCCGGGTGCAGCCACATGCGGTGGTTCATCGCGGGGGCAATGGTGAGCGGCGCGGTCGTCGCCAGGCACAACGTCGAGACCAGATCATCAGCCATGCCATGCGCCAACCTGGCGATGCTGTTGGCGGTCGCCGGCGCCACGATGACGTGGCTGGCCCAATGTGCCAACTCCAGATGCCCCATCGCCGCCTCGGCCTGCGCGTCCCACAGCGAGGTGCGTACCGGCTGGCCAGACAGCGCCTGAAAGGTTTGCGCACCGACGAAGCGTTGGGCGTTCTCGGTCATCGCCACGATCACTCGGGTCGTTGGATCGTCGCGAAGACGGCGCACCAGTTCCGCGGCTTTGTAAGCGGCAATCCCGCCGCAGACGCAGAGCACGATGTGGCGCATGCCGGAGGGCAAGGCGGGAGCCTGCATGCGACGGGATTTCCTGACCATCCAATGGGCGCTCAGCTTACCCGATGCCAGGCCCTGCCCGGATGTCGCAATGTCAGCGCCTGCCCGAATATTGGCGTCATGCACATACGCGACTGGCCTGCCGATGAACGTCCCCGCGAGAAGCTCCTCAGCCGCGGGCCTTGTGTCTTGTCCGATGCCGAACTGCTCGCGATCTTCCTCGGTTCCGGCACCGCTGGACGCGATGCAGTCGCCACCGCACGCGACCTGCTGAACGCGCACGGCCCCTTGCGCGGCTTGCTGGATCGCAGCCCAAAGGCGATGACCGAACTGCCGGGGCTGGGTCCGGCCCGTGCCTGCGTGCTCGCGGCTGCACTGGAACTTGGCCAACGCCACTTGGCCGCACAGCTCGAACGTGGCATCACCCTGAGTGACCCGTCCGCCGCTGGCCGCTATTTCGCCCAACGCTTGCGCGCGCAGCCACGCGAGGTATTCGCGGCCCTGTTCCTGGACACGCGTCATCGCGCACTGGGCTTCGAAGCGCTGTTCCACGGCAGCATCGATGGTGCCGAAGTGCATCCACGGGTTTTGGTCGAACGCGCGCTGGCGCAGGGCGCGGCAGCGGTCATCGTCGGCCACAACCACCCCAGCGGCAATCCCGAACCCAGCGCCGCCGACCGTGCCGTGACCGCCCGCCTGAAACAGGCGCTCGCGCTGGTCGATGTGCGCCTGCTGGATCATTTCGTGATCGGCGATGGCGCGCCGGTCTCGATGGCGGCGCGCGGGATGGTGTGACCGAAGGAGCCGAGAACACCATTCAGGCGGGCGCAACGGCTCGCGTACAATGCGACACCGTTGATAGTGACTACCTTGCCGCTGTGAAAGCCCAGCTTCGCGCCTTGATTGAACAGGCCCTTGACGCATTGCGTGCCGCCGGCACCCTGCCCGGCGACCTTGCTTCGCCCGACTTTTCCGTCGAGCGTCCGAAAGAGCGCACACATGGCGATTTTTCGACCAATGCCGCAATGCTGCTGGCCAAGCCTGCACGCAGCAGTCCGCGCGCGTTGGCGCAGCAGTTGGTGGATGCGTTTCCGGCATCGGGTGTCATCGCCAAGCTCGACATCGCCGGACCGGGTTTCATCAATGTCCATCTGACCGCCGACGCGTGGCAGCAGCAGGTGCGCGACGTGCTCAACGCCGGCACGGACTTCGGACGCAATGTCTCGGCCAACGGACAAACCGTTGGCGTCGAATACGTTTCGGCCAATCCGACCGGCCCGTTGCATGTCGGCCATGGCCGCGCCGC
>JBKJOY010000235.1:0-2604 GCA_046595415.1 Thermomonas sp. | reverse complement strand
GTCCAACGATGCCGAAGGCGCGCTGACCGACGCATTGCGCAAGACGATGCAGGCGTACCCGGTCGCCCAGGTCGACTTCGCCCGTCCAGAGTTGTTCAGCCTGTCGCCACCACTGGAAATCGAAGTGGAAGGCAACGATCTTGAGGCGCTCCGGGACGCGGGTGGCCGCTTGGCCAAGATGCTGCGTGCCAATGCGCACTACGCCGACGTGAAATCCACGGTTGAGCAGGGCTTTCCGGAAATCCAGATCGTATTCGACCAGGAACGTGCGGCCGCCCTTGGACTGACAACGCGGCAGATCGCCGACGTGGTGGTCAACAAAGTCCGTGGCAACGTGGCCACTCGATATAGTTTTCGCGACCGCAAGATCGACGTGCTCGTGCGCGCGCAGCAGTCCGACCGCGCCTCGTTGGACGATGTCCGCCGGTTGATCGTCAATCCGGGACGTGGCGCGCCGGTGGAACTGGCATCGGTGGCCGATGTGGTCTCCACCACCGGCCCCAGCGAGATCCACCGCGCCGACCAGCGACGGGTCGCCATCGTGTCCGCCAACCTGCGCGACATCGATCTTGGCAACGCGATCCGCGAGGTCGAATCGATGGTGGCTAAAAACCCGATCGGCACCGACACCGGCATCCATATCGGCGGCCAAGGACAGGAACTGGACGAGTCGATCCGCTCGTTGCTGTTCGCGTTCGCCCTCGCGATTTTCCTGGTCTACCTGGTGATGGCTTCGCAGTTCGAATCGCTGCTGCATCCGTTCGTGATCCTGTTCACCATTCCACTTGCGCTGGTCGGCGCGGTGGCGGCCTTGCTGGTGACGGGCTCCCCGGCCTCGGTGGTGGTGTTCATCGGACTGATCCTGCTGGTTGGCTTGGTGGTGAAGAACGCGATCATCCTGATCGACAAGGTCAACCAGTTGCGCGAAGCCGGCGTGGCGAAGCGCACCGCGCTGGTGGAGGGTGCGCGTTCGCGCCTGCGTCCGATCGTGATGACCACGATGACCGCGCTGTTCGGGTTCATGCCGTTGGCGTTGGCGTTCGGCGCGGGCTCGGAAGTGCGTTCGCCGATGGCCATCACCGTGATTGGCGGCTTGCTGGTATCAACCCTGCTGACCTTGGTGGTGATCCCGGTGGTCTATGACTTGCTGGATCGCAAACCTGATGAGTTCTATGCCGAACGTGGACGCCGCGCACGCAAGGACGCGGAAGCGCTGTCAAACGTCCTGTCGCATGAACATGACGCACTGAACGCGGCACCGGGCACGCACGGGGCATGACAACAGCATGAACATCACGGAACTGAGCATCCGCCGCCCGGTCACCACGATCATGATCTTCGTGTCGTTGGTGGTGATCGGGTTGATCGCTGCATTTCGCTTGCCGCTTGAAGCGCAGCCTGAAATATCGCCGCCGTTTTTCTTCGTGCAATTGCCTTACCAAGCGTCCACGCCCGAGGACGTGGAGCGCAACCTGGTGCGCCCTGTGGAGGAAGCCATCGCCACGATGCCCGGCATCAAGTCGATGAATGCCAACGCCAGCGCCGATGGTGGTGGCGTGTTCGTCCAGTTCAGCGACTGGAGCAAGGATGTTGCGATCGCTGCGTCGGAAGCGCGCGAGCGCATCGACGCGATCCGCGACCAGTTGCCGGACGACTTCCTGCGTTATTTCGTGCGCCGTTGGAGTACCGGCGACCAGGAGGCAATGAGCCTGCGGCTGACCAGCCAGACCGACCTCACCACCCGCGGCGACCTGATCGAACGCAGCCTCAAGCAGCGCCTGGAGCGTCTCCCCGGGGTGGCGCGGGTCGAAGTGGAGGGCGTGCCCAGCCAGGAGGTCTTGATCGCGATCGAACCGGATCGCCTCAACGCGAATGGCGTCAGCCTCAATGAGTTGGTGGCGCGCCTGCAAGCGTCGAATTTTTCGGTGTCGGCCGGGCAAATTACTGACGCTGGTCGTCGCCTGCGGGTCCAGCCCAGGGGAGAGCTGACCGACCTGCAGGCATTGCGTGATCTGCCGATCGCCGGCAACGGCACGCGCCTGGCTGACATCGCACAAGTCATCCTGCAGCCGCAACGCATGAACTATGTGCGGCAAGTGGATGGCAAGGCGGCGGTGGGCGTGGACATCTACAAGGAGCGTGCGGCCAATCTGGTCGATCTGTCCGGCAACGTGCAGCGCGAAATCGAACTCCTGCAAAAAGATCCAGCGATGCGTGGCATCAAGATCGAAGTCACCGACGACCAGGGCGCGGCCGTGATCAGTTCGCTGACCGCGCTGGCGGAAGCGGGTGGCATTGGCTTGCTGCTGTCGATCGCCGTGTTGTATTTCTTCCTGCGCCATTGGCCATCCACATTGATGGTCGCCACTGCCATCCCGATCTGTTTCGTGATGACGCTCGGGTTCATGTATTTCGTCGGCATCACCCTCAATGCGCTGTCGATGATGGGCCTGTTGCTGGCGGTCGGCATGTTGGTGGACAACGCCGTGGTCGTGGTCGAAAGCATCTACCAGGAGCGCGAGAAATACCCGAATCAACCGCGGCTGGCCTCGGTGATCGGGACGCGGCACGTGGCGATCGCGCTAAGTGCCGGTACCCTTTGTC
>JBKJOY010000363.1:0-4168 GCA_046595415.1 Thermomonas sp. | reverse complement strand
ATCCAGGTAGCTGATCACCATCGGATGATCGGAGCCGGGGAATTCCACGACCCGCGGGGTGACGCCGGTCGCGACCACGACTTCGTCGAATTCCTTGAGCGCGTCCGCATCGACGCGTTCGCCCAAACGCAGGTTCACGCCGGTCTCCACAATGAGCTGGCGGAAGTAGCGCAATGTTTCGTGGAATTCCTCCTTGCCCGGGATTTGCTTGGCCAGATTGAACTGGCCGCCAATCTCATTTGCGCCATCGAACAAGGTGACCCGATGCCCGCGTTGGGCAGCCACTGTCGCGCAAGCGAGACCCGCCGGGCCGGCGCCGACGACCGCGATCGACTTCGCCAACGTCGTGTGCAGGTAGTTCAGTTCGGTTTCCGCGCACGCCCGCGGATTGACCAGACAACTGGCAAGCTTGTTTTCGAACACGTGGTCCAGGCAGGCCTGGTTGCACGCGATGCAGGTATTGATCCGATCCGCACGACCGGCGCGCGCCTTGTTGGCCCATTCGGGATCAGCGAGTAGTGGTCGGGCCATGGACACCATGTCGGCGCCGCCGCCCGCCAGGATCGCTTCGGCGACCTCGGGCATGTTGATGCGGTTGGTGGCAATCAGCGGCAGCCGCACATGCGGGCGCAGTTTGGCGGTGACCCCCGCGAACGCGCCTCGCGGCACCGAGGTGGCGATGGTCGGGACGCGGGCTTCATGCCAGCCAATACCGGTATTGATGATGCTGGCACCAGCGGCTTCCACCGCCTTGGCTTGGGCGACGATATCGTCCCAGCCGTTGCCACCCTCGACCAGATCCAGCATTGAGAGCCGATAGATCAGGATGAAGTCGGACCCGCAAGCTTCGCGCACGCGACGCACGATCTCGACCGCGAAGCGCATGCGTTTCACGGCATCGCCACCCCAGCGGTCGTCACGTTTGTTGGTGCGCGCGACCGTGAATTGGTTGAGAAGGTAGCCTTCCGACCCCATGATTTCGACGCCGTCATAACCCGCTTCGCGCGCTAGTCTTGCGGCATTGGCGAATGCGCTGATCTGGCGCTCGACACCACCAGCCGACAGCATCCGCGGGGTGAAGGGATTGATCGGCGCCTTGATTTTGGACGGCGCCACAGACAGCGGATGATAGGCATAACGGCCTGCGTGCAAGAGTTGCATGCAGATTTTTGCGTCGTGTGCATGGACTGCAGACGTGACCAATCGGTGCCTGCGCACATGCCAAGGCCATGCCATGCGTCCTGCAAAGGGCTTCAGCCAGCCAAGCATGTTTGGCGCAAATCCGCCGGTGACGATCATCCCGGCACCGCCGGCGGCGCGTTCCGCAAAATAGGCCGCCAGCCGCGGGAAGTCCTTGGCGCGATCTTCCAACCCTGTGTGCATCGACCCCATCAGGACACGGTTACGGATTGTCGTAAATCCGAGATCCAGCGGACTGAACAGGTTGGGGTAGGGCGTGGGCGATGTCATGATGGCAGCATACCGGCGCGTATGGCTCTTGTGTCCGACCTGGTTGGTTTGAGACCTTTAATGTGCTGCTATGCGTGCGCGCATCATCGGCGTTGGGGCAATTGGCTTGGCCGCCCCCCCGTCTCGAGAAGTGGGTTTTGCATCCGCTCAACTGTTATGGTAGCGTTAACACGGCTTTCACATGCCCGTTCGTACTCTAGTCGGGATGGCGTGCGGATACAGCCGTCTCACCGAAATAATTCAGGCGTCACAGGTTTCTATTACTGATCAAGGAGCTGAACATGAATAAGAAACTCCTCTGCGCTGCCCTATTGGGTGGTTTGGGTTTGGCGCAGACTGCGTCCGCCCAGGAGTTCGACGATCGTTGGTATGTATCCGGTTCAACCGGTGTCAACGTTCAGGACGACGATCGTCGTACTGACAATGGTCCTATGGGTACCGTGGGCTTCGGCAAGTTTCTGTCTCCGCGCTTTTCGCTGGAAGCAGAGCTGAACTACCAGAACCTTCACAAAGCCTCCAATTACGACCTTTGGTGGAGCCAGTACGGTGTATCTCTTGATGCCCGTTACCACTTCCGCGATGCGGATTCCAAGTGGTGGCCCTATCTGCGTGGTGGCGTGGGCGTACAGCGTCATGAAGACGAGTACACGATTCGCAACAACCCGAATGTATTCCAGCGCAAGGGTTCCAACGCCGCGCTGAATCTGGGTGCCGGCCTGCAGTTCGATTTTGGTCGCGTTGATGTGCGCACTGAGGTCGGTACGCGTGTCGACTTCGATGACGATGCGATTGCTGGTTCAAGCCAGAGTTCGTTCACTGACATCCTGGCGTCGATCGGCATGACGGTTGCGCTCGGCCCAGAGCCGATGGCTCCGGTGGCTCCGGCTCCGGTCGCAGCTCCGGGTTGCGCGGACATGGATGACGACGGCGACGGCGTCAACAACTGCAACGACAAGTGCCCCGGTTCGCAGGCTGGCCAGACCATCGGTCCAGACGGCTGCCCGGTTCCCGTATCGATCGACCTGAAGGGCGTGAACTTCGACTTCGATAAGTCGACGCTGCGTCCGGATGCGGTTGCGATCCTCAACGAAGCCATCGAGATCCTGAAGCGTTACCCGGATCTGAAGGTTGAAGTTGCCGGTCACACCGACTCCAAGGGCACTGATGCGTACAACCAGGCGCTTTCCGAGCGTCGTGCCACTGCGGTGTACAGCTACCTCACCAGCAACGGCATCGATTCCGGCCGCCTGATGGGTCCGACCGGTTACGGCGAAAGCCGCCCGATCGCGCCGAACACCAACCCGGATGGTTCCGACAATCCGGAAGGTCGTGCACAGAACCGCCGCACCGAGCTGAACGTCCAGAACTAATCGGACGCGACAGTTGCAACAATCGAAACCCGGCCTCGCGCCGGGTTTCGTTTTTCCGATCATTCATTTTTTTAATTGCCGATCCGGCAGACGCTGCATACACTGCAGGTAATGACTTTCCCCGGGGTAAATCGCGTCATGCATCGATCGTTGTTCGTGTTCGTGTTCGTGTTTCAGTTGCTCGCAGCGCCAGCCATCGTGCATGCGGGACCCTCGAACAATGCATGCGGTGCCATGACACAGCAGGGCATGCCCGTTCGCCCGACCCAGCTGGCACCGTTGGCAATCGAACTCACGCCGGCGTCGACCCAGCTTGGAAACTCCGCCAGTGTATTGGGCCAGGCGTTCGATGAGGCATTGTCGGTCGACAGCGTTTTGTTGCGGATCAAATTGGAGGGGTGCCGGGCAAGTGCTTACGCAGCACCTGCTGGGAGCGTGGTGAATTCTGGTGATCCTGCGGCTTACAAACCGCGGACTGAGTTCGATAACACGCCGTGGCGTTTCAACATGACCCAGAACGGCAAGAACATGACGGCCGAAGAATTCGATGCGTGGATGAAATCGCGCGGCGTACGCGTGGCGAAGGGCGCCGCGCCAGCGACACCCGCCGCTCCGGAAGCGGTTGTCGAGAAACAGAACTAAGTACGCCTGATGCGCGGCGGGTATCCCCGCGGGTCCAGTCCGCGCCACGGATTGGCGAGGGTGCTATCGAAGCGCGGAATCTGCTCGCGCAGTGAAGCGGAGCGATGCATTCGCGAAGGTCGGGTACGGCTCGATGGACGCGTCATTCGAGACCCTGAACATCCGACCGACGCCGCGAATGCCGTCATCCAAATGGACGGCATTGATGCAGCCGCGACCACGCCCCTTTACCTGATGTTGAACAAGCCGCGCGGGCTGGTCACGACCTTGCGTGACGAGCAGGGCAGGGACACGGTCTATCGTTGTTTCGATGGCGCCAACCTGGGTTGGATCGCACCTGTGGGACGCTTGGACAAGGCAAGCGAAGGTCTGCTGCTGTTCTCGAATGATCCGGTCTGGGCGGCGCGCATCACCGAACCAACAACGGGTCTGTGCAAGTGCTACCACGTACAAATCGATTGCATCCCGGATGCGGCGCTCGTGGCGCGCTTCGTGCAAGGCATCGACATCGATGGCGAACATCTGTCGGCCGTTGATGCCAGCGTGCTGCGCGCAGGACAGAAACATGCGTGGTTGCAGATCACCCTCGACGAAGGTCGCAACCGGCAGATCCGGCGACTACTGGCTGTATTCGATATCAGCGTGCTGCGGCTGGTACGGGTAGCAATCGGGTCGCTGCACCTCGG
>JBKJOY010000324.1:0-3414 GCA_046595415.1 Thermomonas sp. | reverse complement strand
ACCAGCAGGCGACTGGCGGAACGCTCGGGCAGCGGCGCCTGCGCGATCAGCGCGGCCGGCAAGTCGTAGTGGAAATCCGAGGTCTTCAAGGCTTGCGCTTACCGGCATTCAACAGGGCGCGCATTGTAGCGGGCCAGCTTCCGGTATCAGCGCTCGAACTTGGTCGAAAGGATGACCGAGGTCGTGGTGCGCTCCACCCCATCGATGGCGCCGATGGCATCGGTCAAGACGTCCACATCGCCGATGCTCGCCGCGACCACCAGCGCGATCAGGTCGTGTTCGCCGCTGACCGAATGCAGCACGCGCACTTCGTGCATTGCGTCCAGGGTACGCACCACCGTCGGCATTTTCTTGGGATGCACGGTAATCAGGATGTGCGCGCGGATGCGGCTGCGCTGGTATTCGTCGTGCACGCACACCGTATAGCCACTGATCACCCCTTGGCGTTCCAGCCGCTCGATGCGATTTTGGACGGTGGTCCGCGACAGTCCCAAGCGACGGGCGATCTCGGCGGTGGACGCACGTGCGTTCTCGCGCAGCAGCGATAGCAGCAACTCATCAGCGGGTGAAATACGCATATCGCCGGATCTTACCGTCGTTTTGCCCATCAATGCCGCGATATGGTCGGATCATCCCTTTCGGCTGTCGCCAATCCGTCGATAATTACAGGCCAACGCGCCGATGCCCGTTCCCCGGTCGCGTCACCCATCGCAAGACTGCAGCACGCGCCCGCCGCCACAGGACCACGCCCATGACCGTTCTCGACACCCTCGCCCCGCTGCGCTCATTCGGAAAAGCCCGCACGTCGGGTCTGGCCGATGACGTGATCCTGGACTTCGCCAGTCGCCATCCGCAGCTGGGCGAAGCGATTGCCGCCGCCGCTGTCGAGTTCGAGCGTATTCGCGCTGAATTCCCCGAGCTGCTGGCGCTGGGTGAAGACGCGCAGACCATCGAGATCCAGTCCGGCTTCGTCAATTTCTATTCGCATGATGCCGCAAACCCGTATGTCGCCCTCGTCGCGCGCGGCCCGTGGGTGGTCACCCTCAAGGGCGCCGTGGTGTATGACACCGGCGGCTACGGCATGCTCGGCCTGGGCCACACGCCTGAGGCGGTGATCGCGGCGATGACCACGCCGCAGGTGATGGCCAACATCATGACTCCGAACGTCTCGCAACTGCGCTTTTCCAAGGCGATGCGCGCTGAAATCGGGCAAACGCGTGGCGGATGCCCCTATAGCGCGTTCCTGTGCCTGAACTCGGGTTCCGAGTCGGTGTCACTGGCGGCGCGCATCGTGGATGCCAATGCCAAGACCATGACCGACACAGGTGCGCGTCATGCCGGCAAGACGATCAAACGCGTGGTCGTGAAGGGCAGCTTCCACGGCCGCACCGACAAACCTGCGCTGTATTCGGATTCCACCCGCAAGACCTACATGGCGCATCTGGCCAGCTACCGCAACGAAAGCACAGTGCTCTCGGTGCCGGCCTATGACCACGATGCGCTGCGCAAGGTGTTCGCCGATGCCGATGCGAATGGCTGGTTCATCGAAGCGATGTTCCTGGAGCCGGTCATGGGTGAAGGCGACCCGGGCCGCAGCGTGCCGGTGCCGTTCTACGAACTGGCCCGCGAATTGACCCGCGACCACGGCAGCCTGCTGCTGGTGGATTCGATCCAGGCCGGCCTGCGCGCCACAGGTTACCTGTCGATTGTCGACTACCCCGGATTTGAAAACTCCGATGCGCCCGACATGGAGACCTACTCCAAAGCGTTGAACGCGGGCCAATATCCATTGTCGGTGCTCGCAGTCACCGAAGCGACTGCCGCCATCTACAAGCGTGGCCTGTACGGCAACACGATGACGGCGAACCCGCGCGCACTCGATGTCGCATGCGCGGTGCTGGGTCAGTTGACGCCGGCGCTGCGCGCCAACATCCAGCAGCGTGGCAAGCAGGTGCTGGGCATGCTTGAAGCACTGAAAGCCGAGAGTGAAGGCCGCATCACCAAGGTCCAAGGCACCGGCCTGCTGTTCTCGTGCGAACTGACCAAGGACTACAAGGGTTACGGCACCGGTTCCACCGAGGAATGGATGCGCGAGCACGGCATCGGCGTGATCCATGGCGGCGAGAATTCGCTGCGTTTCACCCCGCAGTTCGCAGTCAGCGAAGACGAGCTCGCACTGGTGGTGTCGATGGTCAAGCGCGCATTGCTGGAAGGCCCACGCCAGCAGCAGGCTTTCGCCGCCTGATCGGCCGAATCAACGCACGGGCCTGCGCCCACGCGCTTGAAACCAAGCTCCAGCCCCGGTGCTGCCGACGGGGTCTGGATGAAGGTAAATGCAATTCCCTGTGGCCGCCTCGCGCGGCCCTGGCGTTTCAAGGTCGGGTCCCCGTCCGCGGTCATTTACTGGGAGCCCCGACACAGACTCTGTACAGCTGCGTGCTACCGTTGGCGGAATGTTAATTCCTGGCTGCAGGGTATCTGGAAGCCACTACGGAAGGCCTGATGACGCTTGACGAAACCGGTTTCCGCGTCATGTTCGAGCGTACGGCCGACGCACTGGTCGTGCTCGATTTTGGGGCAGGCCGGCTCATCGACTGCAACCAGGCGCTGGTGGACATGCTGGGGTGCCGTGACAAGAGCGAGGTACTGGCCCAGCGTCCGTCTCGATACTGGCCGCAATTCCAGCCCGACGGCAGTTTGTCTGCGGAAAAAGCCGGCGAAATGGTTGCCAGGGCCATGCGCGATGGCAACCACCGTTTTGAATGGATCCATTGCAGCGAGCACCGCGCCGACTTTCCGGTAGAAGTTCTGCTCACCGCTATCGTGATGGGCGAGCGACAACTGATCGTGGGCACGTTGCGCGACATCTCCCAGCAAAAGCAGGAACAGAAGACACGAGCCGCGCTGCAGCAGATTTCAGAAGCTGCCCATGCCACCGCGAACCTGCTTGAAATGTTCGGCCGAATCCACCAGATCATCGGCGAGTTGTTGCCGGCCAAGAATTTCTTTGTTGCCCTGTATGACCGGGCCAAGGATGAGCTGAGCTTTCCTTACTACGTCGATGAGCATGATGCCGCCCCCGAACCGCGCAAGCCAGACGACGGCACTCTTTCAGGGCGGGTGATCTTGACCGGTGAGGCGCTGTTGTTCACCCCGGAAACCATCCGGGAGGGCGTACACGAGCAATTCACCCTGGTCGGCACCGATTCGTTGGACTGGCTCGGGGTACCGTTGAGATCGCGATCCCACACCATCGGCGCGTTGGTCGTGCAGAGCTATTCGGGCGACATCCGTTACGAAGAAAAAGACAAGGCCCTGCTTGAATTCGTGTCCAGCCAGGTAGCCGCGGCGATCGAACGCAAGCAGGCTGCCGACGCCTTGCTCGCTTCAGAGACGCGTTTCCGGCTGCTGTTC
>JBKJOY010000192.1:0-6141 GCA_046595415.1 Thermomonas sp. | reverse complement strand
CGGCCAATTGTTCTGCGATGAATCTTCCAGGCAGATCGTGAAACTCCTGCTGGATGAATGCACGGCTGCCGGCGTCGAGGTGCGCACCCTTTGCAGCATCGAACGCGTGGCCCAAGTCGATGCGGCTGGGTTCCGCCTGCAAACCTCCCAAGGCAGTTTCCAGGCGGACGCGCTGGTGGTCGCGAGTGGCGGCCTGTCTATCCCCAGCATGGGTGCCAGCGGCTTCGGTTACACGCTTGCCAAGCAGTTCGGCCACGAAGTCCTGCCGACCCGCGCGGGGCTGGTGCCACTGACGCTCACCGGCAAGCACGCCGAACGGCTGCAAGACCTCGCAGGCGTGTCGCTGCCTATAGAAGCAAGCTGCAACGACACCAGCTTCCGCAATTTCATGCTGGTCACCCATCGCGGGATCAGCGGACCGTCCATCCTGCAGATCAGCTCCTATTGGCAACCCGGCGATGACCTCCGACTGGATCTGTTGCCCGGTCGCGATGCGCATGCCTTGCTGCAGGATTGGCAAACGTCGCGCCGCGATGCGGAACTGAAAACGTTACTGACGGAAGTACTCCCCAAGCGTTTCGCCCAGCGACTGTGCGAGCACTGGATAACCAACAAACCGCTGCGCCAATACAACGCGCCCGAACTTCGCGATATTGCGAGCCTGCTGGAAGCGTGGCCGCTCGTGGCCAGCGGCACCGAGGGCTACCGCACCGCCGAAGTCACATTGGGCGGCGTGGACACCGATGGTTTGTCATCGACCACGATGATGTCGCGCCACGTGCCGGGCCTGTATTTCATCGGCGAAGTCGTCGACGTCACCGGCTGGCTTGGCGGCTATAACTTCCAGTGGGCCTGGGCATCAGGTCATGCCGCCGGTAGCTCGCTCTAAAGAAGCATGACGCTCAGAAATTCCTCATAGCGGCGAGAGCGTCGCGTGTTTGCGCAGCGGCATTTAGAGCCGCGTAGCGAATACGCGTCGCAATGCGCCGCGGTCTCGCGCAATACGCTGGTCACAGTCCACGAAAATCGAACCGTCAGAAAACCTTCGGTAACCCGAGATACGGCGCCAGGAACCAATACGCGATTCCCAGCACGGCGAGCCACAACGCCAGCTTGAACACAGCGCCCACGACTTTAATTGCCAACCAGATGCCGATAATGGTTGCGATGATGGCAATCCAATTCATGCGCGACGTCCGTTACGCGAGGCGGCCAGGTTAAGCAGCAACATCTTGATCCACCAGCGGTTGCAACGCAGGATCCAGCGCGACGCGCTCGTCGAACACGAAACAACGACCCGCATAACCGAAGCCGCCGACCTGCTCGAAATAACCGAGGATGCCCCCGTCCAACTGCAGCACGTTATCCATGCCCTCGTCGCGCAGCCACAGCGCAGCTTTCTCGCAACGAATGCCGCCGGTACAGAAACTCACTACCGTCGCATCGCGTAGCGCTTCGCGATGCGGTGCCAACGCGGCCGGAAGTTCGGTGAAATTCTCGATCGGCAAGGTCAAAGCGCCAGCAAAACTGCCGAACCCGATTTCCTCGCGGTTACGCGTGTCCAGTAACACCAGCGGCTTGCCGGCATCGTCATGCCCCTGTTCAATCCAGCGCGACAAGGTCTTCGGATCAACCGCAGGCGCACGCTCGCGCCTTAACGGGACCGCCTCTTCATGGCGGAACGCAATGATTTCCTGTTTGCGCTTTACCTTCAGCCGCGCGAACGGCACCGCTTCGCTCCAGCTTTCCTTGATCGTGATGCTGGCAAATCGCGCATCGTCGCTTAGCCATGCCAGAAATTCTCGCAACGGCGCTTCAGCGCCGGCCAGAAACAGATTGATGCCTTCCGGCGCAACCAGCACACTGCCGCGCAAGCACGCTGCCTGAGCCCGCTCATGCATTTGCAACGCCAACGCATCGGCGTCATCGATGGCAACGAACAGGTACGCGGCAATGTTCAGGATCACGTAGTGACCTTGTTGCGTAGCAGCAAGCTGCAACAGGTCACCGCGCCCTCGGCCTTTTGCAGCTCGGAGACATCGACCGTGGTGACGTTGATGCCTTCCGCCCGCAACCGCGCCAGCGTCTTCGGGAAACAATCCGGGTACAGGATTGCATCGCCGACAAGCACGGCATTCGCGGCGTGTTCTTCCTCAGGATCCACCTCGATGATTCGATAGCCCGCGAATGGGGATGCATCGGCCAACCACGCAGGGTTGACCAGCAACGTGTCCTCGGCGACCTGCGTCACGGCTGACTTCAGGTGCAGGCATTCGCGGGTCGCCACGCCTTCGACCTTGTAGCCGAAGGGCCCGAGCAAGTCGTGCAACTGCGTCCTGCCCGACGCGTTACTGCGCGCGGACATGCCGACGAACACGCGTCGGCCGATGCGCAGGACGTCACCGCCATCGAGTGTGCCCGCCGCCTCGATCCGCAGCAGTGGCCGCAGGCTGCCCAGTAATTCATGCACGGCATCGCCCTCGCCTCGACGCGACTCGGCGCCGGGACGGGTGGCAATGGCGACTTCGTCGAACACCAGGGCCACATCTTCAACGAACACCGAATCGGGATACGCGTCCAACGCCGGAAGCACGATGACGTCGCAACCAAGCCCCTCGAGCGCGGCGCAATAGGCGGCGTGCTGCTCGCGCGCCAGCACGACGTCAATCGGGCTGCGCGGCACGAACGAAAGTTCACATCCGGCCAGCGCGGGGCTGACCTCACGGGTGATGGCGGTCCTCATCAGGACATTGTAATCCGTCCATCGGGCAGATCAGTGCGGCGCCGCGGCAGCCTCTGGCCCGAAGACCGCTGCAAAGCGCCTGCGTTGCACCGCATCCGCAGCCGGCTCGCGGCTGATGAACATTTCCTCCAAGAAGCTGTCCATGCGCAAGCCCAAAGCCGCGTAGCTGGGACGGATGTCGAGCTGCCCGCCGTTTTCCACAACATTGGCGAGAAAGCCGCTGAAATCAGTACCACTAAGCTGACGAGCGACGCGCTCGATGTCGGACAACGCATAGCGCTTGCCCGGATTGGCGAATTCCGCATACAGCGCACGCATCAGGTCCGGCAGGCCAACGCGGTCATTGCTGCGCTGGCGCAACTCGACGTCCAGCGCCAATGCCGCCAGGCTGCCGCCTCCATAGACCAGCAGGCGGTTGCGTTGCTTGTCCTTGCCGGCCTCGCGCACGCTCATCTCCAGTCCCTGCAGCATGCGCGCCATCAGGTAGCGCCGCGGAACGTTTTCCAGCCGCTTGAACAGCAACGTTTCATCAATCAAGCCGTTGCGGGCCAGGGTCATGATAGTCAGGTAGTCGGTCGCCCCCTCCTTGAACCATTCTTCCCGTTCGTCCGCCGGAACCAGTGACAGCCCATTCCAGAAGTGCAGCAACTCGTGCGCCATCACATAGCCCCAGACCACCTGGTTGCGGGCATCGGCATCGCCCTGGATGAACTGGCTGAAGCTGCTGGCGAATGCCCCGCCGTCGCCACTCTCGTGCTGGTTGACGATGATCAGGTAGCGACTGGACAACGGCTTGCTGCCGAACAACACGGCGTAGCTGGTGAGCTGGGTACGTAGCAGGTCGACGAAGCGCTGCCGGCTGGGCTGGTAACGCTTGCCGAGTACCAGGGTCAGGGCCACGCCCCCAGCCTCGACGGTCTCCGCCTGCGAGGTACCGAGGAAGACCACATTGCTGAGCAATTCGCGACGCGAAGCGACCTTGAAGTGCGTTGGTTGTCCCTCAAGGCGTTGCCACGGCGTGTGCGCCTGCCAGCCACGCGGCAGTGAGAACTCGACTTCGATCGGCCCCTGCATCGCATCAGCGCCATCGGCAAGAAACAAGGCATAGCCGGTCAGCATCACGCCCTCGTCGGTGCGGTAACCGACCTCGTCCATGCCAGCCGGCCAACGATACTGGTCGTGCTCCAGCCGGACCCGGTAGCGCACGTGGATGCGTCCAAAGGCAGCCAACTTGAAATCGCCGCCGCCCACGTCCTGCGCCCTCAGCGTCTTTCCAGCGACATCGGAAACCCGCAAGTCTTCGATCAGGCTGGCCTGGCCATTGGCCAGTCCGGGCGCTTCCTGCACATTGAACAGTGCAAGGGTATCGCCGGACAGCCACAGGTCGGCATCGACATCTGCAAAGGTGGACGCTGCGTCCACTTGAACGTGATAACGGTTGGGCTGGCCATCCCAGGTCGGCGCTGCAGCTCTTGCGGTGAAGGGCAGCAACAGGCATAGCAGGATCAGCAGGCGGTGCATTGTTCTTCTCGGGCGACAGGACTTGCCGAAGAGATACGGTTGCCAAGCCTTCGGTTGCAGCGCGCTCGGCATTCGCGCCATTGCATGGAATCATGGGCGGATGCCTGAGACCCCATCCAGCCCCAACCATGTTGCGATCATCGGCGGCGGCCCCGCCGGCCTGATGGCCGCCGAAGTCGCGCGCGAGGCGGGCCTTGCGGTGGACCTGTTTGAGGCGAAAGGCTCGGTCGGGCGCAAATTCCTGATCGCCGGCAAGGGTGGCCTGAACCTGACCCATTCCGAATCGCGCCCCGGATTCGATGCGCGCTATCGCGAACGCACCGTTGAGGTTGGTGGCTGGCTGGATGACTTTGACGGCGATGCCCTGCGTGCATGGACGCGCGGCTTTGGCATCGAAACCTATGTCGGCAGCTCTGGCCGCATATTCCCGCTGGATCGCAAGGCGGCGCCACTCCTGCGCGGCTGGGTGCGGCGTCTGCGCGACTCCGGCGTCGCATTCCACGTCCAGCATCACTGGACAGGCTGGCACGAAGACGGCAGCTTGCGGTTCGACACGCCGGACGGCGAACGACGTGTGGTTGCCGATGCCGTTATCCTGGCCATGGGTGGCGGCAGCTGGCCGGAGCTGGGCTCGGATGGCGCATGGGTTGAGCCATTGCGCGAACGCGGCGTTGATGTCGCCCCGTTGCAATCGTCCAATTGCGGCTTCGACATCGTCTGGAGCACCCATCTCGCGCAGCGCCATGCCGGTGCGCCGCTGAAACCGGTCGTCGCCCATTGGCGCGATGCCAACGGCAGTGAACGCTCCTTGCAAGGCGAATGCGTGGTCACCGCGACGGGCATCGAAGGCAGCCTGATCTACGCGCTATCGGCTGACTTGCGCGATGCCATCTCGCGCGATGGCCACGCACCACTCGCACTCGACCTGGTGCCCGGGCGCGAGCTGGAACGCCTGCGTCGCGACCTGGGCAAACCGCGCAATGGACGCAGCCTAGCCGAGCACCTGCGCCGGCAGGCAGGCATTACCGGTGTCAAGACAGCACTGCTGCATGAGGTCCTGGACAAGGATCAGTTGAGCGACATGTCGCACTTAGCCGCGACACTCAAACGACTACCGCTGCGGCTGACCGCTCCGCGACCGATTGCCGAGGCGATTTCAAGTGCCGGTGGGGTGCGCCTTGAAGCGTTGGACGATGGCCTGATGCTGCGGAAACTTCCCGGCATTTTCTGTGCCGGCGAGATGCTCGACTGGGAAGCGCCCACCGGTGGTTACCTGCTCACCGCCTGCTTCGCCAGCGGCTTGCGCGCGGGCCAAGCGGCTGTGCGCTGGCTTGCGCAGGCCTGACTATTTTTTCGCGGCAGCGGCCGCGTTTGCGCGCTCCATGGCGTCACGCTGGAATGCGTCGATCTGCGCCAACTCTCGCAGCACATTCGACTGTGGATCCAGGGTGTAACTCGCCCCCGTCGGGATTTCGAGTTGGCCCTGCCCACCCGGCATCGCCACATCGACCACATGATCGCCCGCGCGCACTTGTACCGGCATCGGGAAGGGTTTGTCGCCTTCCGTTTTCCAATGCAACGCCAACTGGTTTCCCGTCCGTGTGGCCTGCAATTCAGGCAGCTTCGCCGAGTGCAAATAGACATCGAAGAACCAACCGTAGTCGCGGGCGGTGATTCGGTTGACGATCGCGACGAAGTCGGACGTGGTCGCATAGCGCGGCTTGAAATTTCCGGGCCGTGGCGTATCAGTGCCGTAGACGAGCTCGCGGGTGGCGCGGAAGAATGCCTCGTCGCCGATCAGGCTACGCAAGGTGTGCAGCATCAGCGCTGCCTTGGAGTAGATATCGTTTCCAGGGCCGCGCTGGTCGTCGTAAACG
>JBKJOY010000143.1:0-6906 GCA_046595415.1 Thermomonas sp. | reverse complement strand
CGCTACGCGGCTCGAAATGCCGCTGCACGAACCCCGATCGTCTCACCGTCGTCAGCTTGCAGCTGGGATCAATCCTGCGGCTTCGGCCAATCGCTTGCGGGTCAGCGGCCCGAAGCCCACCCAGTCAGACAGCGACTGCAGCTCGCCCGCATCGCCTGTGCCGCGGGCGAAGTCGGATTCCGGTAACGGTGCATCCAGCGCGACCGTGGTCAGTTGCCGCCACAGCAGCGCGTGCTCGCGCTGTTCGCGCAGGCGCACGGCCATTTGTGCGGATCCACGCAGGCGCAGGAACGGTACTTCATCAATCCGCGCCAACAGCGCATCCATGCTGCCGAAGTGCGCCAGCAGGACCGCCGCCGACTTCGCGCCAATACCGGTGATGCCGGGAATGTTGTCGACCGCATCGCCGCACAGCGCGAGGTAATCTGCGATCTGGTGCGCGTGCACGCCGTGCCGCGCCTTCACTCCGTCAGCTCCCCAGCGAACCCCGCGCGCGAAGTCCCATTGCTGGTCTTCACCAGCCAGCAATTGCGACAGGTCCTTGTCTGCGGACACGATGACACTGCGAAATCCATGGCCGCGCGCGACGTGCGCGGCGCTGCCGATCAGGTCATCGGCTTCGTAGTCGGAATGTGCCAGCGTCACCAGTCCCATGGCCTGGCATAGGGCCTTGCACCAGGCGAATTGCCGTCGCAGCTCCGGCGGGGCGGGATCGCGGTTGGCCTTGTAGGCCGGATACAGCGCATTGCGAAAACAGGAATCCAGCGCTTCGTCGAAGGCCACTGCCACGTGTCGCGGTTGCTCGCGTTCCAGCAATTCCAGCAGGAAGCGCGCGAAGCCGTGCACGGCGTTGGTCGGCCAGCCGTCAGCGTCGTGGAATTCGTCCGGCATCGAATGCCAGGCGCGGAACACATACATCGATGCATCGACCAAGAAGATAGTCTTGGGAGCTGGCGTCGGCATCGGAGTGGGATTCACTTCGGCTGCCAGTCGCTGAGCAACTCGGCAACATCCGGACGCTCGCGTTCTGGCGCCGCGACTTGCGGGGTGCCGATCGCAATCGTGCCGGCCAGTTGCTCGCCTTCGGTCAAGCCAAGTACGCGCTCCAGAAATACGCGGTCATACGCCGGCCAGCCGGTCAGCCACTGCGCGCCGAAGCCCTCGGCCTGTGCGGCTTGCAGGAGCAGCAGGCAGACGCAGGACGCGGTCGCGGCGCGCTCGCTGACGGGAATCTTCTCGTCGAAGCCCAGTTTCGCAATGACCGCAATGGTCAGCGGCGGCATGGTGAAGCGGGTGCGCAATTTGGTGATGACGGCATTGCCAGATTCTGGCTCCCGTTCGCGCTGACGGGCTTCGGCGGCATCCGCCAATGCGGTGCGCGCATCGCCTTGAATGCGCAGCAGACGGAACGGCACGCGCTTGCCGTGGTCGGGCACGCGGACAGCAGTTTTCAGCATCCGCTGCAACGTCTTGCTATCGGGACCGGGTGCCGCCAATTGGCGGGTCGGTACCGAACGGCGGGTATCCAGGGCTTCAAGGCTGAGCATGCAATGACCGTCCATGATGACCGGGTTGGGGGACGTCCATGGTAACGGCTGCGTCGCAGGCGTCAGCTTTGGGTAGGATGCAGACAGCAGACCAAGGTGGGAGCAGGCAATGGCGGTGAACATTGGCGTGGGACGCGAAGACGCGCCCGGCGAACGACGGGTCGCACTGACTCCGGAAACGTGCAAGAAGCTGGTCGCCGCAGGCGCGATGGTGCGGATCCAGGCCGGGATTGGCGATGGCGCTTATTTCCCCGACCAGGCCTATGTCGACGCCGGCGCGCATGTCACCGAGCATCCGCGCGAGGGCGCCGATATCGTCCTGTGCGTGCAATCTCCCTCGACTGCGGCGCTCGCCTCGTTGAAGAAGGGCTCCGTGCTGGTCGGCAGCTTGCAGCTGCAGGCCGACTCCGACCGGGCCAAGGTCATGCAGGCACGCGAGATCATGGCCTTTCCACTGGAAAAATTGCCGCGCACCACGCGCGCGCAGGCGATGGACGTGCTCAGTTCGCAAGCCGGCATGGCCGGTTACAAGGCGGTATTGATCGCTGCCCAGCTGGCACCGCGCTTCTTCCCAATGCTCACCACCGCCGCCGGCACCATGCGTCCGTCCAAGGTGCTGATCGTGGGCGCGGGCGTCGCGGGCTTGCAGGCGATCGCCACCGCAAAGCGCCTAGGCGCACAGGTGGAAGGCTTCGACGTGCGCCCGGAAACCCGTGAGCAGATCCAGTCGCTGGGCGGTCGCTTCCTTGATCTTGGCGTCAGTGCCGCGGGCGAGGGCGGCTACGCGCGCGCACTCACCGATGAAGAACGCGCCGAACAGCAGCGCCGCTTGGCGGAACACCTCAAGACCGTCGACGTGATCGTATGCACGGCGGCGGTGCCCGGGCGCCCGGCGCCGAAGATCATCACAGCGGCCATGGTGGCCGGCATGAAGCCGGGCAGCGTGATCGTGGACCTGGCCGCGGAAACCGGTGGCAATTGCGAATCCACGCAACCCGGTGAAACCATCGAAAGCAATGGCGTGATCGTCTCCGGGCCGCTCAACCTGGCCTCGATGGGCGCGCAACACGCCAGCGAGATGTTCGCGCGCAATGTCTACAACTTCGTCAGCCTGCTGCTGAAGGATGGCGCGCTGGCATTCGACTGGGACGACGAGCTGCTGGCGAAGACGGTCTGGCCGGAGCGCGCGCCGCAGGCTTGAATCAACTCGTCAGGATCAATCCGGATCCTGCCGGCGTCGACGTTCCGGCGCCGGGTGAGCCCTGACCCAGTCGTTGTGTTGCTGCGGGGTCATCGCATGCCATTGCGCAAGGAAATCCTTGCGTTGTGATTGATCCATGCCACGCAAGGCATGGAACATCGACTGCGCCTGCTGGCGTTGCATAGGTGACATTTTTTCCCAGCGTTGCATGCCGTGGTGGGCACGCTGGCGTGCATCCGCAGGCATCGCCTTCCAGCGGCTGGCGCGTTCATACAGGCGGGTGCGCTCTTCAGGGCTGCTGTTCCAGCGATCACGCAAAGGCGCGATCAGATCCGCGCGTTGGGCGCTGCTCAACTGGTCCCATTCCGGCAGTGGCGTGGCGGTTGCCTGCTTGTCCTGTGCGCAGGCGAATGCGGGTGCAAACAGGAAGACAAGCAGCAGAGCAAAGGTGGCGGGGCGTGGGTTCATCGGTTACTCCATGGCCACTTGCATGGCATCGGTCGATGCCAGCCAAGCGTAGAAATCGGGATCCTGGTCGAGCATGGTGCTGTCGGCTCGGGCGGCATTCACCGTCGCTGCTGCCATGACGCTGGTGGGCGCTACGCCAGCGGATGGCGGGTTGCGGAACTGCACGCCGATGGCAAGCGCGCACAGTGCAGCGAACCCTGCGGCGGCGTAGCCGAAGCGATTCCCGCGGGCAGCAGGCGTACCGCGCAGGGCAGCGTTCCGGCGCTGCGCCAGTTGCGCGCGCACCTGCGGCGAGAGTTGCTGCAGCGAAGCGGCGTGGTGCCCGCGCAGGGCGGCATCGAAGCGGTTGGTTTGGTCTTCATTCATCGAAATTCCTCCAGCTGTTGCTGCAATGCCCCGCGTGCGCGCGACAAATGCGTTTTCACCGAACCCTCGCTGCAGCCCATCGCGCGGGCGGTGTTGGCCACATCGAGTTCTTCCAGCACGCGAAGAGTGAACGCTTCGCGCTGGCGTGCGGGGAGTTTCCCCAGTGCCGCGCTGATGCTTGTCCATGCTTCGCGGCTGTCATGGTTGCGCGATGGATCCGGCGTGTCGTCATCGACCCAGTCCACCACGCTGCCATCCTCGCGATCTCGCGAGGGCGCGAGCCAGCGCAACCGGAACAGGCCGCGACGCTGGAAGTCGACGATACGGTTGCGCAGGATGCTCCAGAACAGCGGCGTCCATTCGGTAGCAGGCCGGTCGCGATAACCCAGCATCTTGATCATGGCGTCCTGCACCACATCCAGCGCGTCCTCGCGATTGCGCAGGCCGATCTCGGCAAAGCGATAGGCGCGGGTTTCGATGCCGGCCAGGAACACCTCCAGCGTCTCCGCCGGAGCAGGGGCGCTGGTCGGGTCCTGGTCGGCATCGGAGCTCACGCCTGCAGCTTAATCGCCAAGGTGTGCCGGGGGCTCAATGCCGGCGATCCCAGCGGCGGTCGTAACGCTCGCCGGCGCGATCCAGACGACGGTCGATGCGATCACCTTTGCGGTCCAGCTTCGCCGCAAGGGCATAGCGGCCATGCGCCGCAGCAACCGTGGCGCGGTGATCGTAGCGGGCTTCGATCCTGTCGCCGCGATGATCCAGGCGGCGCTCAACGCGGTCGCCATGATCCGCGGCGGCGGCATTGCCGATGCCAGCCAACCCGGCCAACACCATGGACATCATCATCAGTCGTTTCATCTTTGCGATCCTCGGCTAGTGGGTGGACGGTCTTGCACGATAGGGAACGCGCAGCGCCGCCGATGGTTGACGCGCGGCGCACCGGTCCGCGACATGGTTATGATGCGGACGGGCGGGGAATTGGCAAAAAGGGAGAGATATCGTGGGCGATGGCTTCGTGGCGTTGTACATCTTCATGCTGGCGGCAATTGCCGGCCACGTGATCATTTCGCGGGTTCCGGTCATCCTGCATACGCCGTTGATGTCGGGCAGCAACTTCATCCACGGCATCGTGCTGATCGGGGCGATGGTGGTGCTGGGCGAGGCAGACACGCCGCTGGAACAGGCGCTCGGTTTCATAGCCGTGTTGCTGGGCGCCGGTAACGCCGCCGGCGGGTACGTGGTCACCGAACGCATGCTGGACATGTTCAAGTCCTCCAAGCCTGCGGCATCCAAGTCATCGGAGCCGAAGGCATGAATGTCCTGATGCTGGTTCAGTTCAGTTATTTCGTCGCCGCGACCCTGTTCCTGCTGGGCCTGCAGCGGATGAGCACGCCCAAGACCGCGCGCAGCGGCATCCAGTGGGCCGGCGTGGGCATGCTGATCGCGACGATCGCCACGTTCTTCCTGCCCGGCCTGCACAACATCGCGCTGATGGTGGCGGCGATTGTCATCGGCGTTGGTCTGAACTGGGCCTGGGGCAAGAAGGTCGCGATTACCGACATGCCGCAGATGGTGGCGCTGTTCAACGGCATGGGCGGTGGCTCCGCCGCGGCGATTGGTGCAGTCGAACTGGTCCGGTTTTCGATGTCCGGCGAGGTCCCGCCTTCCAAATTCACCCTGGCGCTGGCAGTCATCGGCGCGCTGATCGGTGCGGTGTCGCTGACCGGTTCCGTCATCGCCTGGGCCAAGCTGGACGGGCGCATGGACAAGCGCTACACCTTCCCTGGCCAGCAATGGTTCAACGCGGCCGTGGCACTGGCCGCGGTGGTGTGCGGGGTGATGGCGCTGCAGACCCTGGCGATGCCGTGGATCGTTGCGTTCTTCGTGTTGGCGTTGCTGCTGGGCATCCTGATGACGCTGCCGATCGGTGGCGCCGACATGCCGGTGGTGATCTCGCTGTACAACGCGTTCACCGGCTTGGCGGTGGCATTTGAAGGTTATGTGCTCGGCAATGAAGCGCTGATCATCGCCGGCATGATGGTGGGCGCGGCGGGCATGCTGCTGACCCGATTGATGGCCAAGGCGATGAACCGGCCGATCAGTGGCGTGCTGTTCTCCAATTTCGGTGGCAGCAGTGGCGAAATGCAGGAGATCGGTGGCTCGATGAAGCCGATCGAGGCCAGCGACGTGGCCGCGATGATGGCCTACGCCGAGCGCGTGGTCATCGTGCCCGGCTACGGCATGGCCGTGGCGCAGGCGCAGCACAAGATCTGGGAACTGAGCCAGCGGCTGCAGGAGCGCGGGGTCAAGGTGAAGTTCGCGATCCATCCGGTGGCGGGGCGCATGCCCGGGCACATGAACGTGCTGCTGGCGGAGGCCGGCGTGCCCTACGACCTGATCGCCGACATGGACGACGTCAACCCCGAATTCGCCAACACCGACGTGTCGCTGGTGATCGGCGCCAACGACGTGGTCAATCCGGTGGCCAAGACCG
This sequence comes from Thermomonas sp., assembly GCA_046595415.1. Lineage (GTDB taxonomy): Bacteria > Pseudomonadota > Gammaproteobacteria > Xanthomonadales > Xanthomonadaceae > Thermomonas. Next base: position 830 of record JBKJOY010000143.1, on the reverse strand, counting down.
ACCCGGCCAGCCCGATCTACGGCATGCCGATCCTCGACGTGGTCAATTCGAAAAACACGGTGGTGATCAAGCGCGGCAAGGGGACGGGCTTCGCCGGCATCGAGAACGCGCTGTTCTATGCCGACAACACCCGCATGCTCTACGGCGATGGCTCTGAGATGGCGAGCGCGCTGGTCAGCGAACTCAAGGCGCTGGACGGCGGCCACTGAGCCGCGCCAACGGCGTCAGGATTTGCCGGACGCGCCCACGGCAGCGACTGCGACGGACGCCGCGTACCACGCCAGTTCATCGGGTCCATTGGCCAGCCGCAGCAGTTCCCAGGCGTAGGCGGGGCCCAGCCGCAACGCCGATTCCCATGGCAACAACCCCATGCTGCGCCCAATCTCGAGGGCGGCAATGGCCCAGTTCGCCAGCAAAATGGTAGCCAGGGTCGCCACCACCGCCCATACCGGGCGTTGCCAACCGGCACGCATCCTGCCCAACCGCAGCATCACCACCGCATCCAGTGCCGCCAGCGGGGCCATCCAGGCGACCTGCGACTGCAGCGCGGCCGCAAGCAGGCACCATCCGGCGGCGAAGCCGAGGCTGACGACCAGCAACAAACCCAACGCCAGGGCCGGGAACGGACGGGCGGCTGATGTGTGCATGGGAGCCTGGCAGTAAGGTCGCGCATGATAACCGACTAGAATGGTACGAATTCCCCCAGCCTGACTTCGCGCACCTTCCAGCATGTATTCCCGTAGCAGCGAACCCGTCCGTTTCGAGCGCGATTGCGCGGCCGTCCTGGTCCCGCAAGGCGAAGAGGTGACCCTGCCCGCGGGCACCGTGGG
>JBKJOY010000066.1:0-2628 GCA_046595415.1 Thermomonas sp. | reverse complement strand
GCCGCAATGGTCGCTACCCAGCCGTTCAAGCCGGAAACCGATCGTCTGGCGCGGATCGGCGTGGAAATGCTCGATGAAGCAGCATTGCCAGCGACCCGCTACCCGCTGGTGCTGGTGTTGCCACCGCGCCAGCGTGAAGAAGCCCGTGCGCTGTTCGCCAAGGCCAGCGCCGCGGTGGCCGCAGGCGGCGTGATCGTGGTGGCGGTGACCAACGACGAGGGCGCGAAATCGCGCGAGACCGACCTCAAGCAACTGGTTGGTAGCGTGTCAGTGGCCAGCAAGCATCATTGCCGGGTGTTCTGGTCGGCGCCTGGTGCAGCGGTCGATACCGCCTTGCAGGCGCAATGGGCTGTTGCCGATGCGTCGCGCCCCATCACGGCGGCGGACGTTCCGGGCGGCAGCTTCCAGACGCGGCCCGGCGTTTTTGCCTGGGATCGGGTCGACGCGGCGTCGGCCTTGTTGGCGGGCGCATTGCCGACCGACCTCAAAGGGCGCGTGGCGGACCTCGGTGCTGGCTGGGGTTACCTGACCCTGCAAGTGCTGGCGAAGTGCCCACAAGTCACCTTGGTGGAGCTTTACGAGGCCGATGCGCGCGCGTTGGCCTTGGCCAGGATCAATCTTGCGGAGACAAAGCAGGCGGTGCAGTTCCACTGGCAGGATGTCGCCGCTGGCGTGTCGGAACGCTTCGACGCCATCGTCTGCAATCCACCGTTCCATGCATTGGGCCGTGGTGATCGCCCCGATATCGGCCGTGCGTTCATCGCCGCTGCCGCGCAGGCGCTGAATCCGGGCGGACGCTTGTGGCTGGTCGCCAACCGCCACTTGCCATACGAGCAGGCACTAGCCGATGGTTTTGCCGAAGTTGCCATCGTCGCCCAGAACGCAGGCTTCAAGATCGTGCAGGCCACCAAGGCGGCGGCCCCGGCGCGTGCTCCCAAGGAACGTGCGATCAAGGAACGTGATTCCAGGCGGCCGCGGCCCGCTCATGTGAAAAGCCAACGATGAAGCTGATCAAGCATCTTGCCAACCTCGGCTACGGCAGTCGCAAGCAAGTGGCGTGGCTGTTCCGCGAAGGCCGCATCACCGATGCCGAAGGCGAGGTGCTGTATGCCGATGACACGCCCAAACACGATGACATTCGGGTCGATGGCGAGTCACTGGATCCGGCGCCCGGCATCCTGCTGATGCTGCACAAGCCGCTGGGCGTGACCTGCTCCAAGAAGGATCCGGGACGCGTGGTCTTCGACCTGCTGCCTCCGCGCTTTCGCTTGCGCGATCCGGCACTGTCCACGGTGGGGCGGCTGGATCGCGATACCTCGGGCCTGTTGCTGCTCACCGATGATGGGCAGCTGCTGCACCGTATCATCGCGCCGAAATCGAAGTTGCCGAAGGTGTACCTGGCAACGCTGGCCGAGGATCTGCGCGGCGATGAAGTCGCCACCTTCGCCAGTGGCACGCTACTGCTGGAAAGCGAAAAGACGCCGCTGCTGCCGGCGGAACTCGACGTGCTTGGGCCACGCAGCGCACGGCTGACCTTGCACGAAGGCCGCTACCACCAGGTGCGGCGGATGTTCGCGGCGGTGGGTAACCATGTCGATGCGCTGCATCGCGAGCGGATCGGCGGACTCACCTTGGGTGATCTGGGCGAAGGCGATTGGGTCATGCTCGGCGACGTGGATCGCGAGAGAATGTTCGGCACTTGATGCTCCGTTGAGTCGCGGTGGGAATCCATGAGGCCGAGGCTCCGCTGGCCATGGCTGCGGAAAGCGCGCCATGGATGGCGCGCGGCGGCGCCTCGAACAGGATGTTCGCAGAAGCCGAGTAGCAGTCATGGCCAGCGGGGCCTCGACCGTTGCCGCGGAGACCTAGTCCGAGAGTAGTTTGCGGAAACCTTCGACACCCAGTTTTTGCATCGTTTCAATATTGCGCTCGATGATCGCATCCGGTTCCGGATAGGCATCCACGGCACGCGCAACGCTGTCTTCGCGCAAGATGTGCAGCACCGGATACGGCGCACGATTGGTCAGGTTCTCAGCATCGTCGGGCGCGGTGCCGGCGAACTGGTAGTCGGGGTGGAAGCTCGCGACTTGCAACACGCCGTCCAGCGCGAGTGCCTCGACCAGCGCATCGGCGTCGTCGAGGAAATCGTTGTAGTCCAGGAAATCAGCCAGCACCTGCGGGTGCACCAGCAGGGTGGTATCGATCTGGTCGGCAGCGGTGTCGCGGAGGAGCACGAGTTCTTCGCCCAACTGCTCAAGCAAGGCCGATGCCGTGCTCGCATCGCTGACCACGATCCGTACCTGGTCCTTGACGTAGACCGCCTTGGCGAACGGGCACAGATTGAGGCCGATCACCGCGCGCTCAAGCCAGCGCCGGATAGTGCCTTCCACTCCTGCCGCATCGAATGGCTCAGTCATGGCTTGTGAGCGCTTGCGCGAATCAATCGCGAAAGTTGTCGAACTGCAAAGGCACGCCGAATTGGCCTGCGCGCAGCAGAGCCATCGCCGCCTGCAGGTCGTCGCGCTCCGTGCCGGTGACGCGCAGCTTGTCACCGTTGATCTGTGAATCGACCTTGAGCTTGGCGTCTTTCATCGCGGTCTGGATTTTCTTCGCCAGTTCGCGCTCGAT
>JBKJOY010000310.1:0-15028 GCA_046595415.1 Thermomonas sp. | reverse complement strand
AAAAAAAGCGGGCCCGAAGGCCCGCATCAAAACCCTATGGGAGGGGTGGCTTTCGCACTCGGGTCGAGACAGAGCCTCAGAATTTCAGTTCGGCGGTCCAGTAAGCGTCGATTTGCTGGACCAGCGCGTCCGGCAACGGCACGTAGTCAAGCGCCTTGGCTTGGGCATCGCCGTTGGCATAGACCCACTTGAAGAAGTCGCGCGCATTCTTGGCGCCAGCGGCGTTCTTGGGCGTCTTGTACATCAGGATGAAATTGGTGGCGGTGATCGGCCAGCTGTTCTCGCCCGGCGCATTGGTCATCACCAGATAGAAGTCCTTGGCGTCCTTCCAATTGGCGTTGGCGGCAGCGGACTGGAACGTGTCGTCGCTGGGGTTCACGAACTTGCCGGCGGCGTTCTTCATGCGGCTGTAGGTGAGCTTCTGCTGCAGCGCATAGGACAATTCGACATAGCCGATCGAGCCATTGATCTGCTTGACGTAGGCGGTGACGCCCTCATTGCCCTTGCCGCCGATGCCGACCGGCCACTTGACCGCGGTGCCTTCGCCGACCGTGGACTTCCAGTTCGCGTTCACCTTGGACAGGAAGTTGACGAAGTTGAAAGTGGTGCCGGAGCCATCAGAGCGATGGACCACGGTGATCTTGAGGTCGGGGAGCTTGAGACTGCCATTCAGCGCGACGATGCGCGGGTCATTCCACTTCGTCACCTTGCCAAGGAAGATGTCGGCCAGCAGCTCGCCGTCCAGCTTCATCGCACCGGAGACCACGCCCGGCACCTTCAGTACCGGCACCACGCCGCCAATCACCGACGGGAACTGGGCCAGGCCGAACTTGTCCAGTTCCTCCGGCTTCAGCGGGGCATCGGACGAGCCGAAGTCCACGGTACCGGCCTTGATTTGCGCAATGCCACCGCCGGAGCCGATCGACTGGTAGTTGACTTTCTTGCCAGTGGCCTTGGCATAGTCGGACGACCACTTGGACATGACCGGGTAGACGAACGACGCGCCCGCGCCGGTGACGTCGGACGCCATGGCGCTGGCTGCGAAGCTGGTCGCCAGAGCGAGCGCGGCAACGCGGAATTTGATCGACTTGAACACGTGATGCTCCAGGAGTTGGCGGATGCGGGCAGCGCCCGGTTGCGTGCATTGCATAACGGTTTGATGACACTGGCATGTTGCGTGGATGACAGTCCCGTGACAGTGCGCAGGCGCGTCAGCTTCAAATGGCGCACTGGCAAGGGAATGCGCATCACTAGAGCGAAAAAAGCGCGGCCGAAGCCACGCCTTTTCCGGCTACCGGATCATGCTTGGTGCGAGAGGTCTCGCTTACCAGAAGAACTGCGCGCGCAACTCGACGATGTTCGGGTTGTCGTCGACCACCCGGTTGAAGGTGACATTGTTGTAGGCAGGATTGCTCGAATAGGTCGCGCTGGTCTTGCCCAGGAACTTGCTGCTCTCCACCTTGACGTAGTTCAGGGCCAGCTTGAAGTTGGAGCGCAGGTACCAGTTGGCGCCTAACGTCCAGGTGCTGCTCTTGCCGCCGAGCACGCCGGCAATCACCGGGGTTGGGCCGGAGGTGTTCGCGCTGCCGTCATTGAGGTCCATGGTGTCGTAGCGCAGGCCCAGCTGCCACATGCCGCTTTCCGGTTCGTTAGGCAGCGGAGTGGTCGGCACGCCGGCCTTGTAACCCCAGGTTTCGCCGGTCACGTTCCAGACTGCACTGACATAGCTGCCGGTGCCGGTGAAATCTGGCGAACTGTTGGTTCGCGTGACCTTGGTGCGCATGTGCTCGCCCTGGAGCTTGACCGGGCCATGGACCCAGAACGCTTCCAGGCCTGTGGTGCTGATCTTGTTGGCGAAGTCGATGTTGCCGGTGTCGATCAGTCGCGTGCCGGCCAGGTCCGCATCAGGTCGCGAGTTGAAGCCGGCGCGGTCCTTCACGTTGGAACCGACGGTTGCTTTCTCGGCATCGTAAGCCACGTACGACAGCCCCAGGTGCAGGATGTTGCCGGTTTCGTTGATCGGTGCCCACGTCCCGCGCAGGCCGTAACCTTCGCCAGCGCCGAGGTTTCGGGCCAACGCCCGTGAGAACAGGCTGCCAGTGACGCTCCAGTTGGGTGCGCCTACGCTGTAGGCAGCGCCAACGCGGCGAGCCACAGCCCAGGTATTGGTAACCATGGCCTTGGAGATGAAATCGTTGTTCTTGGTCGAGCTCAGCTCTTCCAGGCTGTTGGGTTGCTTGAACTGGCCGAACTGCAAGTAATGGTTGGCATCGCCACCCAGTTTGTACTTGATGTTGGTGTCCAGGAATTTCTGAGCAGTGGCATCGTAGCCAAGTACCCACTCGATATTGCCGGGACCCTTGCCTTTCAGCACCAGTTCGGCACGACGAATCTGGGAATCCGAATCCGAGCCGTCGGTTGTGGACCCGTTGAGGAACCGGATGTCATCGTTGAACCAGTTGTAATCGGCCTGCACCAGGCCTTCGAAACTCACCTCGGAACCGGCAATCACGTCGATCGGAACTTCGGCGTGGGCGGCAGGAGCGACGAGCGCGGCAAGCATGGCCACGGGGAGGATGCGACGGGAAATCTTCATGACTGAGCCCTAGGAAGGTTGAAATGCGCTGTTTGAAACTTGATGCGCGCAGCCTAGGGCGTGAAAGTTTCGTTATTGTGACAGAGCTGTCTTTAATTCGACATGCTGCCGCCACGCTGTGCTGCAACGCCTATGGCGCCTTGTCAGGCCAACGGCACAGGTCGCGGATCGGACACGGACCGCACAACGGTGAACGCGCCTTGCAGGTGTAGCGCCCGTGCAGGATCAGCCAGTGATGCGCATCGCGCATGAATGCATCGGGGATGTACTTCACCAAATTGTCCTCGACCGCGCGCACGTTCTTGCCTGGTGCCAGCCCGGTGCGATTGGAGACGCGGAAAATATGCGTGTCCACCGCCATCGTGGGTTCGCCGAACGCGGTGTTGAGCACGACATTGGCGGTCTTGCGGCCAACGCCAGGCAGCGCTTGCAGAGCCTCACGCGTGCGTGGCACTTCGCCATCGTGGCGTTCCAGTAACAGCCGGCACATCGCGACCACGTTCGCGGCCTTCGCGTTATAGAGGCCGATACTGTTGATGTAGCGCTTCAGCCCGTCTTCGCCAAGCGCCAGGATGGACTGTGGCGTATTGGCGACCGCATACAGCCGGCGCGTGGCCTTGTTGACGCCGACGTCGGTTGCCTGCGCCGATAGCGTGACGGCCACCAGCAATTCAAACGACGAGTCGTACAGCAATTCGGTGACTGGCTTCGGGTTCAGTTCGCGCAAGCGCGAGAACAGGTCGGTGATCTCTTCGCGGGTAAGTTTGCTGCCGCGCAGCGGGCGCCGCGTCGTTGTGGTCATCTTCCTGACCGTGCCTTTGCCAGTGCGCGCGCCAGGGCGTCGGCTGCAGATGTGGGCAATGCGGGTGTGCTCACTTGTACAGCTGAGGCCGCGATGCGCGCGGCATCGCGCGCAGACCTGCGACGTGCAAGCCGCGCTGTGCGTGCGCGGTAACGTTCGCGTGCGGCAAGCGCCGTGATGCGTGCGTCGCGTGCTTCCTGTAGGCGTGACACGCAGGATGGCGCGCACCCGCTGCACGTGGTCGCTGCCAGCAAGCCCGCTTCCATTGCGGCATCGCTGTCGTCCATTACCAGTAGCGACAACAAGCCATGTGCGTGCGCGCCATCCAGGCACATGCAGGCGCAGAGCGGGCAGGGAGCTGGCATTACCGCGACGGATCAGTGGCCGGTGAATGTCGGCTTGCGCTTCTCGAGGAATGCGGAGGTGCCTTCGCGCATGTCGTCGGTGGAAAACACCAGGCCGAATTGCGCGGATTCGTATTCCAAGCCTTCTTCGATTCCGCATTCGCCACCGATGTTCACGCAATCCAGCATGCCGCGCAGTGCCAACGGCGCGGCATTCGCAAGTTGCGCGGCCAGCTTCATGGTCTCTGCTTCGAGTTCCGTTGCCGGCACGACGCGATTGACGATGCCCAGTTGCAGCGCACGCTCGGCATTGATCGGCGCGCCGGTCAGGCAAAGCTCAAGGGTTGCCGCGCGGCCACATAACCGCAGCAGTCGCTGGGTGCCGCCGAAGCCCGGGATCAAGCCCAGGCTGATTTCCGGCTGGCCGACCTTGGCGGTGTCGGCAGCGAGGCGCAGGTGGCAGCACATCGCCAACTCCAGTCCACCGCCGAACGCATAGCCATTGATCATCGCGATGACCGGCTTCGGCATTTTTTCAATGCGCCGCATCATCCGGGTACCACGCAGGGAAAAGTCGCGTCCCTGAACTGGCGCCAGCCCATTCATTTCGGAAATGTCGGCGCCGGCCACGAAGGCCTTCGGCCCGCTGCCAGTGAGCACGATCACGCGCACGCGATCATCGTTGGCGGCGTCCGAAAAGGCGCTGTCCAATGCATCCAGGGTGGCAGCGTTGAGCGCGTTCAGTTTGTCAGGGCGGTTGACGTGGATCGTGCGAATGCCGTCGGCGTCGCGGATCAGCAGCAGTGGGTCGGTCATGGAGCCTCGCGGGAACTGATGTGAAATACATGGTGAGCCTGGAACTTCCGCGCCCAAGGGCTGTCCGAAGACTGCCTCAGTGGCGGTTAAGCCCCGTGGCCGTTATCCTAACGTGTCGTCCATGGCCAGTTCGGGTCGATGACATGAAGCACCGCGACGGCCATGCCGGCGCGGCACCAAGGGCGGCAAAGCCGCCCCTAATTTTGATGCTGATGCGAGGTTTTAATGAAGTTGCGCGTGCTCTCCGCCACCCTTGTGGCCCTGACCCTGACCGCCGGCATCGCTTCGGCTCAAACCAAGCCTGCCGCCAAACCAGTCCCTGCCAGGCCGATGTCGGCTGGCGCTACCTCGAACGCGCTGGCCCCCGTTGATAAAACCCATGCCAGCTATGCATTTGGCTGGTCGCTCGGATCCGATTTGATCAGTTCCGGTGAACCCGTTGATCTCGCCGCCGCGATTCGCGGTCTGCAGGATGCGTATGCCAAGAACAAGCCCGCATACACCGAAGAACAGCTCGGCCAGGCCTACAGCGGCTTCCAGGCCCACGTGCAGAAGAAGCGCGAGGATGCCTTCCGCAAGGCGTTGGCAGACAATCAAGCCCAGTCTGCTGACTTCGTGACCAAGTTCAAGGCGCAGGAAGGCGTGGTCACATTGCCGAGCGGCATCATGTATCGCGTCGCCAAGCCGGGTACCGGCGCCAAGGTCACTGCCAACAGCGAAGTCCAAATCGCACTGCGCAGCTTCCTTGCCGCCGTTGGCGTGCCGTTGAGCGGCGTCGATACCCCGCCTGCCTTCAAGGTGGCGGATGCGCCGATCCCGGCGTTGAAAGAAACCCTGACCTTGATGCAGCAGGGCGCAGTGTGGGAAGTGGTCGTGCCGCCAGGCAAGGGCGTGGGCCAGCAGAACCCGCAGCTTGCGCAGCAGGCGATTGCGATCCAGGTCGAGCTCGGCGTCGTCAAGTAAGCACCCGAACGCTCCATTCGTAGTACCGATGCGCCGGCTTGCCGGCGCATCGCACATTCAGGCATGGGTTTGTCCCATCACGTCCGTGTCCGTAACCTGAGTGCCATGACTGACTTGTATCGCGCCGTGCTCAGTCCCTGCATCGGGATCTGCAACCTTGAAGACGATGGCCTGTGTGCAGGCTGTCATCGCACCGGCATGGAAATCGCGCAGTGGACGACACTGAACGACGATGCCCGCTTGCGCATGATGGATGAGGTATTGCCCCAGCGCGCTGCGTTGCGCAGGGATGCGTGATGGATGCCGACCTGATCGCCGGCTGGCTGCAACGGGCTGCCCATCCGCTGGACCTGCCTTCGGCTGGCGGCGCATGGAACACTGAGGAACTAGACGGACTCCTGCCACCCGGTGAGCCACTGCCAGCCGCCGTGCTGGTCGGTGTCGTTGCACATGTGCGTGCCCCTACGGTGTTGCTGACCAGGCGCCACGACAATCTTCGCCACCATGGCGGACAGGTCAGTTTTCCCGGCGGGCGTATCGAGACCTCCGACGCCAGTCCAGCGGCGGCGGCCATGCGGGAGGCGCAGGAGGAAGTCGGCCTGCAGTCGACACACTTCACGGCACTCGGTTATCTGGATCCATTGCTGACGATCACCGGATTCCGCGTCTTGCCGCTGCTGGGCGTGATCAGCCCGGATTTCGTGGCAGTGCCCGATCCTGGTGAGGTAGCCGATGTCTTCGAGGTGCCGCTCGACTTGTTGCTTGATCCGGGCCAGCTGGAAGAAAAATTCCTGCAATTCGGCGGAAAGCCGCGCCGCGTGCTCCAATACCGCTATGACCAGCAGCGGATATGGGGCGTGACTGCTTCGATCCTGTTCAACCTCCGCGAACGCCTCGCGCACGCAACCCCCGGGAGGGCATGATGGCCGGATGGACAACTTTGGTGCAGGCGGAAACGCTTGCAATGGCGCTGAGTCGCGCCGACGTCGCGATCATCGATTGCCGCTTTACCTTGATCGATCCCGGTGCCGGCGAGCTGGCCTATCGCGCCTCGCACCTGCCGGGCGCCTCCTATGCGCATTTGGAGCGTGACCTGTCGGACATGACGCCGCCCGGTGACGGACGGCATCCATGGCCTTCGGTCGCAGAATTGGCGAGCCGGCTGTCACGTTGGGGTATTGGCCCGACCTCGCAAGTAATCGCATATGACGATGGCGATGGTGCGATTGCCGCGCGCCTGTGGTTCCTGCTGCGCATGTTGGGTCACGAAAAGGTGGCGGTGCTCGACGGTGGCTGGGCCCGCTGGACGGCGCTCGGCTTGCCCCTCTCGTCGTCGCCACCGACGACGTCCACGCAGTTCCGTTCGCAATATGACGCCACCCAGCTGGCGTTCGACGACGCGCGCCTGTTTGATGCGGACGCGGTCGAGGCTCATCTGAAAACGGGCGGCATGCTGCTGGATGCACGTGCTGCGTCGCGGTTCCGCGGCGAAGACGAAGTCATTGATCGGGTCGCCGGGCATGTCCCGGGCGCGGTGAGTAGGCCTTATTCCCAGAACCTGGTCGATGGTCGCTTCAAGACGCCCATGCAGCTGGCGGAAGAGTTCCGCGCATTGCTCGGCGAGCGCGCGCCTGCCGATGTGGTGGCGATGTGTGGCTCAGGCGTGACGGCTTGCCACACATTGTTGGCGATGGAACGCGCCGGCTTCAAGGGTGCTGGCCTGTACACGGGTTCCTGGAGCGGCTGGATCAGCGATGTGTCGCGGCCGATTGCTACCGGTGCCTGAGCAGAAACAATCGAATGCACGTTGAAATCTGGCACAACCCGGCCTGCGGTACGTCACGCAATACGCTGGCGATCATCCGCGATGCCGGGATCGAGCCGTTACTCGTCGATTACCTCACCGCGCCCATGGAGAAAGTTCGCTTGGCCGAGGCAATTGCCGCTGCCGGCCTGTCCGTGCGAGATGCGATCCGCAGCAAGCAACCGATATACGAGTCGTTGCGCCTGGATGATCCGACATTGAGCGATGACGCCTTGCTGGATGCGATGCTGGCCAACCGCGTGCTGATCCAGCGGCCCTTGGTGTCCACCCCGCTGGGCACGCGCATGTGTCGTCCTCCGGAGCAGGTCCTCGAGATACTGCCCGGCTGAGACGCCCACGTGCCGCCCAGGTAACGGTAACCGGCTTTTGATTCGATACCGCGAGCGACAGATCGATCGAGGTGGCCTACTTGCCGATTCGCGCCAACATTGCGCGCAAGCCGGCCTGGGTATCCGGCTGCATCCACGCGGTCACAAAGTGGGTCAGGTCGATGCGTTCTGGCTGCAGTGCGGCGATCACGTCACGGCGAGCGATGTTGCGGGTTTCCAGCATTGGCGCACTTGGCAACTGCAGCAGCGTATCCAGCCACACCCGTGCACGTGTGGCGACCTCATCGATGCCGGTCAGTTCGTCCACCAAACCAATAGCGCGGGCCTCGCTCGCTTCAATCAATGCCCCGCTGACCAACAGCCGCTCGGAGCGGTGAGGGCCGACGACGCGTGACAGCAGGGCTTGGATGCCCTCCGGTGCTACCAATCCGACCTGCGTTTCGTTGAGGCCGATCCGGTACGGGCCGTCGGCCATGACCCGGTAGTCGCAACACAGCGCCAGCACGCAACCGCCTGCAGGTGCATGCCCGGCAATTGCGGCAGCGACAGGCACCGGACAACCAGCAAGGGCGCGCGCCGCGTCGAAGAACGCATTCCACGCCGACAGCAACGCCTGTTGGTCATCGCCAAGGGAAAGCAGGAATGGCACGTCCAAGCCTGCCGAGAACACTTTCGGACCTCCCGCCAGCACGATCCCTTGTGCCCCTGCGGTCAGTGCATCGCCAATCGCGGCCGTCAACGCCTGGCACAGGGCTGGGTCCAGCGCATTGACCGGGGCGCGAGACAGGCGCAATTCGTGGACGTTGCCATGGACGGTGGTTTCGACGAGGGCCATGCGGAATTTCCGGCTGCGGGACAGCCGTTATCATAGGCGCATGAACATTCGAATCGCGTTGCTGTTGCTGTGCTTTCCGATGGCTGCTTGTGCCCGCGATTGCGCGCCACAGGTGAAGGATGGCTGGATCCGCCTGACCCCCGGTGGCATGGCGATGCAGGCCGGGTTCGGACGCATCGACAATGCGTGCGCGACGCCCGCCACCATCGTGTCCGCCAGCAGCGCGGCCTATGGCAGCGTTGAATTGCACGAATCCAGGATCGTTGATGGCATCAATCGCATGCGTGCGGTTCCGGAGCTCCGCATCGTTCCTGACAGCGCGGCAGTGCTGAAACCGGGTGGACTGCACCTGATGTTGATGCAACCAAAGGCGACATTGAAGGCAGGCAGCCGCGTCGCGATCGAGTTCAAGCTCAAGGACGGCCGGACTGTGCTGGGCGAGTTCGAAGTGCGCAAACCCGCGTTGTAAACGCTTAACGGCACGCAAGAGCACGTAAGAGGGGACGGAGGGAATCAAGTTGCAACTTGATTCCCTCCATCCCCTTTTCTATTGTCAACTCGTCGCTGTGGGCGAATCAGGCTTTATAGACCCAGTGCCGTGACAGCACGAACCCGATCAAACCCAGCACCAACTCGATTGCCGGCTTCGCGATCCAGGCCCATTTGAGGCCAAACACATCGTCGATATGGCCCATCGCCAACGTGCTGAGCGCCGTGGTGAACACCCACATCGCCAGGAAACGGCCAAACTGCTTGTGACCGACGGTGGTGTCGTCGCCGGCGAACGTCAACTTGCCATTGAGCCAATACCCAACGCACGCGCCGGCGATGCGGCCGACGATGTTGGCGGGCACCACGCGCATGCCGAAGTGGCTCAACCCGACCATCACGCCCCAGTCGAGCAGCCATTGCACGAAGCCGATGGCAAGGTAATGGCTGGCGTGGCGGCGTAGGGTCATGGGGTCGCATTGTCCGGGATGCGCCACCATTGCGCATCGCCTGCGGACTCGATCATTCGTGCGCCGGAAAGAACCAGGCCGGCCCGCTGTGGCTGGGTCAGGCGGGAGGTTTTCAGGATCACGTGGCGGATGTGGTTGCGTTGCAGCAGCCGTGCCCATGCCTGGCCGCTGCTGTCGGCGTCCACCCGGGTGAGCTCGCTTTGCCAGCGCGGCGAATACCACAGCATGCTGCGACCGCGCGGGCCCAGTTCGGCCAATGCCAGGTTGGTGCCTGGCAGCACCAGCACGATCCCATCGCGATGGCCAGGTTCACGCAAGCGACTCGCCAACACGCGTTCGGGCACGAACCGCTGCAGGGTGGGCGTATCACGCCCAAGGTCACGCACGGTCTGCTTGAGTGCGCCGGTGCGCAACATCCAGCTCGCATTGGTGGCGAATGCCAGGTTCAACACGCACAGCGCCCAGAACGCTGCACCACTGCGTTTCACCGTAGGGTAGGCAATCACCAGCGCCGGCAGCAGCAAGACCAGCGAGGGCTGCAGGTAGCGCGCGTACTGCATGGGCAGCAGCGGCAAGAGCAGCGCGATGCTGGCCACGCCGGCCAAGCCACGCGTGCGTGAATGGCGAAGAGCCAGCAACCAGACGCCAAGCAGCGCGATCAACACAAAGCCGAATCCGCCGTCGAAAGACTCGAAGTAGTGGTCCGAGTCGAAGCTGATATCCCACAGCACCTCGGCGTCGAGGCCAGCGTTCCAGCGCGCATCCCTGAAATCCGCTGAAGCGAAATACGGCGAACGGAACCAGCTGTTCATCAACGGGAATACCGGATTCCCGGTGATCCGCCACGCATTGAAATAGCTCGAACCACCGGCCGCAATGGCCGCAGCCAACGCCATTGGCAGCCAACGCCACGGGATGTCTTGGCGATGCCGCCATCCGGCCCATGCCAACACAGGCAATGCGACCACGGCATGCAGGATTTTCAGTTCGCACAGTGCGCCGAACAACACCGCACATGCCATCAGCCACCGCGCATTCGAGGCAGTGCCGGCATCGTGTGCGGGCGGTCGCAGTGCAAGCCATGCGAGCGCGGGCAACCATGCCATCGCCGGCAGTTCGGTCTGCATGCCGCCTGCCAATGACATGCTGAGCGGCAAACTTGCAAGCAGCGCAACGGACCACCAGCGCCTGCGGGCATCGCCACCCAGCGCAGCCGTTACCGCAAAGGCGGTCGCGGCGGCAAGCACCAGCCAGAACGCATCCAGCGCGCCGCGCGCTTCGCCACCTGCCAACACCTGGGCCGCGCCCTGCAGCACATCGCCCGCCCATGGCGCCAACGACCACACCTGCGTGATCGGGTCAGGCACGTAGTGCGCGGCGTCCTGTAACTGGAAGGGAAGGCCAAGGTGATAGACCACGTCGTCCGACTGCATGGTGGGCAACCACGCGCCGGTGCTGGCCAGTCCGAGCAAGAGCATGGCCGCAGCCGCAGCGCGTGGCGATTCCCGCACGGCGGCTTCAAATGTGCCGAACACACTGCGACACGTCGCCATGATCTCGGTGCGTCGCCATGTGATCGAGGCGATGCACGCCAACGCGTACACGGCGCGGTAGTGGATCTGCACTGGCAATAGCCAACCGAGCACGCCCGCGATCAAGGCAAGCCCGAGCGGCCAGGCGATCGCTCCCTGCAGCAGCAGGCTCCCGAGCGCGAGTGCCGTGGCCGCAAGCATCAGTATTGAGAGCACCGGAATTGGACCTGCAAACACGACCAGTCCGGCCAGCCACACCAAGCCGAGCGAGCTCGCCCACGACCAGTTCCGCCAGCGCACCAGTGGCCACGCTGCCACCAACGCGCACAACGCAAGCAACACGTGTTCGAAGAACCGCGGGAAGGGCAATACATGCCACATCCGGTTGGTTACCAAGCCCGCCGCGCATAGCGCCATGCCCATCCAGAGCAACGTGGCTGGCAAGAGCGATGGCAAGCGCGGTGATGACGACATGCCCTGAATTCTAGAGTGTTAGCGAGGGCACTCGGGGGCGCGGCTCACGCGTGCGCACGCCTGGACAACGGCCATGTCGCTAGAATTGCCAATCCACGTCGAAGACCCGCCGAGAGCCTCCATGAGCGCACCGTTGCACGTTGTCATCCTTGCTGCCGGCGAAGGCAAGCGCATGAAATCGCTCTTGCCGAAGGTACTGCAGGCCATCGCCGGGCGTCCAATGCTGGCGCACGTGATCGACGCTGCACGCGCGTTGCAGCCAGCCGGCATCCACATCGTGCATGGCCATGGCGGCGATCGGGTGCGAGGCGCATTCGAAGATCAGCCTGACCTGCAATGGGCAGAACAGGCAGCGCAACTCGGCACCGGTCATGCCGTACTGCAGGCGATGCCAGGCGTGCCGGACGACGCGCGCGTGCTGGTGTTGTATGGCGACGTGCCGCTGATCACCGCGACGTCTTTGCAAGTCTTGCTCGACGCGCCCGGCCGGCTCGCCGTGCTTGCCGCGGAACTGCGCGACCCCAGCGGCTATGGCCGCATCCTGCGGGACTCCGAAGGACACGTCGCCGCAATCATTGAACACAAGGATGCCGACGCCGAGCAGCGACGCATCCAGCTGGTGAACACCGGCGTGATCGTGGCCGACGCCACGGCGCTCAAGCGCTGGCTTGCGGGCCTGTCGAATCGCAACACCCAGGGCGAGTATTACCTGACTGATGTTTTCGCCGCCGCTGCGGACGAATACACCGCCGCGGAGATCGTGATCGTCGCTGACCCGATCGAAACCGAAGGTGCGAATGATCCTTGGCAACTCGCCCAGCTGGAGCGTGCGTTCCAGCTACGCCAGGTACGCGTGTTGTGCGCGGCCGGCGCACGGGTGGCGGATCCGGCGCGGCTGGACCTTCGTGGCCAGGTCTTAATCGGCCGCGATGTCGAGATCGACGTCGATGTGGTATTCGAAGGGCGCGTCGAATTGGGTGATGGCGTGCGCATCGGTCCGTTTTGCCGCATCAAGGATGCGACGCTGGGCGCCGGTACCGAGGTGCGTGCGCATTGCGACATCGACGGCGCGCGCTGCGAAGGCGCGGTGGTCATTGGCCCGTTCGCACGGTTGCGGCCTGGCACGGTGCTGGCCGATGGCGCGCACATCGGCAATTTCGTCGAGACCAAGAACACCACGCTGGGCGTTGGCAGCAAAGCCAATCACCTCACCTATCTGGGTGATGCGTTGGTCGGTGCGGGCGTCAACATCGGCGCCGGCACGATTACCTGCAACTACGATGGCGTGAACAAGGCCACGACGACGATTGAAGATGGCGTCTTCATCGGATCGAACAGCTCGCTGGTCGCGCCGGTGACGATCGGCGAGGGCGCGACCATCGCCGCAGGTTCGGTGATTACCAAGACTGCGCCGCCCGGCAAGCTGACAGTAGCGCGCAGCCGGCAGGAAACCTTGGAAGGCTGGCATCGTCCGCACAAGACATCGGAATAAAACCGGTTTCAGCAACGTTTACAGCGGCAACGTCAAGCTCACGCAGAGGCCGCCGCCATCGCGGTTGAGCAGGGCAATCCGGCCGTCGTGGGCTTCCGCGATCTCGCGGGCCAGGGCCAAGCCTAGCCCGGTGCCGTTGCGCTTGGTCGAATAGAACGGCAACAGCGCGTTGGCCAACACCGCTTCATTCATGCCGGTGCCGCGGTCCAGTACTTCGATCCGCCAACCCGCCGGCAACTTGCGCACGTGCAGGCGCACATCGCCTGGCGCAGAGCCGGATTCGTGGGCGTTCTTGAGCAGGTTGATCAGCCCTTGTTCCAGCTGCGCCACGTCGACGCGCGCGATGCCTTCGGCCGGGGTGAGCTCGGAGACGAATTCGACCTGGGTGCGCAGTTGTTCGATGAAACGTGCCCACTCGATCGGCACAAGCCGTGGCGATGGCAGCTTGGCGAAGCGTGCGTAGTCGCGGATGAACCCTTCTAGGTGCCGCGCGCGTTCTTCGATCGTGGCCAGTGCGACCGGCAAGCGCTCGTACTGCTTGCGCCGCAACAGCTCGCTTCCCGAATGCGCGAGGGAGGCGATCGGCGCCAGCGAGTTGTTGAGCTCGTGGCTGATCACGCGGATGACCTTCTTCCAAGTCTGCACTTCCTGCCGCCGTAGTTCGGCGGTCAGCAGGCGCAGCAACACCAGTTCGTGTGCGCGTCCATTCAAGCGAAAGGTGCGTCGCGAGAGGTGGTAGATGTCTTCGTTGTCGTCAACGCCGACCGTGAACATGCCATCGCCGCCGCGCGCGAACGCATCGCGCACCGCTTCATCGGTACGCGCCAGGATGTCCTCGAACGACTGACCTTCCAGCCGATGGCCGTCACCGAAGACCTTGCGCGCGGCCAGGTTGCCCAGCACCACGCGCCGGCTCGGATCCACCAGTACCATCGCGACCGGCGTGTTCTGCACGATGGTGTCGAGCAGCAGTTCGCGTTGGACCAAGGTCAGGCGTTGTTTGCGTAGCGTGTCGCCGAGTTCGCGATGGCTCTCCACCAGCTCGCGCAGTTCACCCTGTCCATGCCAGGCGATGCCGAAGCTGTAGTCGCCATCACGATAGCTGGCCACGCTGCCGGCCATCGCGCGGAACAGTGAACGCACGGGTGCGAACAATCGATGCACTTGGTAAACAAGCAGCGGCGCCAATACGGCCACTGCCACCAGCGTTGCGGCCCAAGGCTGCAACCAGCGCGTCAACAGCATCGCAAGCACGCCGGCCGCGAGCATGTAGGCGCATGCCAGTGCGGCATACAGCCAGGCCAATGACAGTCGATGCCACCAGCGCATCATCAGTCGCGCTTGATGCCGTGGCGGTCCAGGCGCCGGTACAGCGCCTGCCGCGACAAGCCAAGATCCGCCGCGGCTTGCGCCAGCACGCCACCGTTGCGTTCCAGTGCGCGCTCGATCATCGCGCGATCCGGCTCATCGGCATGCGTGCTCGAAGCGATCGACGCCGTGGGCTTCAAGTTGAGGTCATCAGCGGACACCACATCGCCGCGTGCCAGCAACGCGGCACGTTGCATCACGTTGCGCAGCTCGCGCACATTGCCGGGCCATGGGTAGCGCATCAAGGCGCGTTCGGCATCGTCGCCCAGTCGTTTGCCTGCCGGCAGGAAGTGGCGGGCCAACGGCAGGATGTCGCGGGGCCGCTGTGATAACGCGGGCAGGCGCAGCTCGATGCCGTTGAGCCGGTAAAACAGGTCTTCGCGGAACGCGCCGCTGCTGATCAAGTTAGGCAAGTCGGCATTGGTCGCGCTGATGATGCGGACCTTGACACTGCGTTCCTGGTTGCTGCCCAGGCGCTGGAAACGGCCGGTTTCCAGTACGCGCAACAACTTCACCTGGCCTGCCAATGGCAGGGTGCCGATTTCGTCCAGGAACAGCGTGCCACCATCGGCAGCTTCGAACTTGCCTGCGCGCACTTTGCTGCTGGCGCCGGTGTAGGCGCCGGGCTCGGCACCGAACAATTCCGCTTCGATCAGGTCGGCTGGCAACGCACCGCAATTGAGCGCGATGAAT
>JBKJOY010000255.1:0-9249 GCA_046595415.1 Thermomonas sp. | reverse complement strand
TGACGTTCCCCGCATCGGACTGCCCTTGGGTCAATGCATTGAATGAGGAGTTGGCAAGGCGCATGGCACAGGCCAACAACGCCCTCGGCAACGGCGTGAATGCGTTGAACAACATCGCCGGCCCGCTGCTCGATCAAGCCAATAGCGCACTGGACCAAGCCGACGCCTTGGCGGATGACGCATTGGCTGCCATGGATGATGCGATGGCCGCGATCGATGATGCCCAAGCTGCAGCAAATAGCGCTGCGCAGGAAGCACTTGGCGCAGCTCAGGAGGCCGTCGCGCAGGCACAGCAAGCAGTGCGCGAGCAGGCTGCCGCCGCAATCGCGCAAGCAAGGGATGCGGTCAATGGCATGAAGGAGCAGGCGCAGCAAGCGGTGCAAGGTGCAGTGGACCAGGCAATGGCTGCCGTGGATGGCGCACAACAACAAGCGGGCGATGCCGCAGAACAGGCCATTGCAGGCGCGCAACAGGCTGCTACCCAGGCGCAGGAACAAGTCAATCAGGCCGCACAGCAAGGCCTCGCCCAAGCCAACCAGGCAGCGCAGCAAGCGCAGCAAGCCTTGAGCGGCGCCGCACAAGGTGCCTTGAACACGGCACAGGCTGCCACGCAACAAGCCATTGCAACTGCAGGTGATAGCGCGCATGCCGCTGTCGCCAGTGCCCAAGCGGCGATCGGCAATGCATCAGCCGCTTGCGCGCAGGCGGCACAGGGCGCCGTCGTTGCTGCACAATCCGCAACCGCAGGCGCAGCCGCCGCCATGGGCAACGCCGCGAAATCGCTGGGTAACGTTGGGTGATCATCGCCATCTAGCCGCGATGCGCAGGTCCAGACAGAATAGAAAAAGGCGGCCTAGGCCGCCTTTTTCGTGACTTACGCAATGATGCAACTCAGGGAATCAATTCGGTGAGTTGTCCCGGGAAAGCAACAGTGACCACTCCACCCCACATGCACATGCAAGTGTGGGTGTTGTCCAACGCCGGCATGTTTCCGATTAGTACAGTCGGCGCACCAGGCACCCAAGGCGAAGCCGTCACCGGGATACATGGCATCGGCGTCAACACCCCGGACGCCGCTGCCGTGGCCGATGCGACGGTCGGGTTTGATGGCGTGATGCACATGCCGAATGGCATGATGTTCACCATCGGAACATGATCCATGATGTTCGCCGCCGGCTGGTTTCCCGACAGCGTCCGATTGACCGGCAACACCACCAGCGTCGAGGGTGCAACACCGAAGCTGCACATCAATGTCGCACCATTGACGACCTGAACCGGCACGACGGCTAGCTCAGCCGCCGGTTGCCTGGATCTCGACCCGGCGGTTTTCCGCCGCATCCGGTTCTTCCGTATTGAGCAGCTGGCTCTCGCCCTTGCCCATCGCCTTCAACCGCGAAGACGCCACGCCGTTGTTCATCAGGTAGCTGCGCACAGCGGCGGCACGGCGATCCGACAAGGATTTGTTATAGACGGCGGAACCCTTGGCGTCGGTATGTCCGATGACAGTGAACTTGCGTCCTTCCAGCTGCGGCGAGGCCAGCGCCTTGGCCAAGGTCGCCATGGTGCGCTCGGAGCTGCCAGAGATCGAGGCGGAGTTGTAGTCGAAATTGATCTGCATGTTGATCGATGCCGGCTTGGCTACCGGAGCTGGGGCCGGGGCGGTCGACATCGACGCTGCACCGGGACGCAGAGCACGGGTCTTGACCTGCTCGGTAGCCGGCGTATCCGTCTTCAGGCTGTTGATGATGGAATCCACGGAAGGCGGATTCTGCGCATCCTGGGCATAGGCGCCGCCACAGGCAGCCAGCAGTGCGAGCAGCAGCACCGGACGAAGCAACTTGGTCGTATTCATGTCAGTCCTCGGTCATGTAAATCAGGCCTGTCGGCCGGAAGCGTTCCGCACTTGTACATGCATGCCTCATGCGGTGATCAGCCACGCTGATCCTTGTAGCAGAAGTCTGCACCGCTGCAGACCCGATATCGATACCACATTCGGCCTAGCCGCAGTCGATGCATAGGGATATCCCCCTAACGAGCCTATCGCCGATGGGATATCGCGGCCGGCAACGTCCCCATTTACGCTGGATGGGCGAATCCGGGAGCGTAGATGGAGACGATCCAGCCGCTGATGCTGGCATCGGGCATCGCCATTGTTGGTGGGCTTGTGGGTGTCGCTGTGTCCAGGATATTGGCTGGCCGCAGCACGGGCAGGGAAGCACATCGTCTCGCTGGAATCCTGGACATCGGAACTACCACCCCATCCACGAAAAACCCACTATTGAGGCCACTGCTGGCAAGCGTACTGCGCCGGATTGAGTCCGGCAGCCATCAGGACATCGACACCGCGACGCAGCGCCGGCAGATGGCGGCGGACATGGTGCAACTGATGAACCAGAGTGACGGCGCGCTGCGCGCCAAGGACCGCTTCCTGGCAGCCGCCAACCATGATTTGCGCCAGCCACTGCAGTCGATGGACCTTGCCCTTGACCACCTGCGGCGCTCCAGCCTGCCCACTCAGGGGGTGGAGATCGAGCAACTCGCGTCGGGCATGCGCACACTGACCGAAGCGCTGGACGGCCTACTGTTGCTATCGCAACTCGATGCCGGAACCCTGCAGGCGCATGCGACGGGATGCGAGCTGCAACCCCTGTTCACGGAATTACTTGAAGCCCAGGCCTATACGGCCCGCGAAGCAGGTGTCGAACTGCATGGGATGGCGAGCAGGCACGCTGTCTTCACCGACCCAGGCATGCTGGGTGGATTGCTCGGGCGCCTGCTGGACAATGCGATCAAGGCTGCGCCGAGGGGCGGGCGCGTGTTCCTTGCAGCAAGGATCCGTGGTGACTGCATCAGGATCGAGATCCGCGACAACGGGATCGGCATCGCGCCAGTGCACCAGCCACGCGTGTTCGATGAATTCTTCCAGGTTGGAAACTCGGAACGTGACCACCGCAAGGGGTTCGGGCTGGGCTTGTCGATCGTGTCACGCCTCGCCGCGCTGCTGGGTACGCGGGTCGAACTGCGCTCGCGCCTGCATGGGGGCAGTTGCTTTTGGCTGGACCTGCCGCGGGCATCGGTCATCCAGCGTGCGCCGCGGGTGCTGGTCCTGAATGACGACCAGAGCCAGCGCGAGTCGCTTGCCGCGATATTGACCTCGTGGGGCTATGCCGTGCATGCCGAAGCGACACTCGAGCAGGCCTTGATCAAGCTCGGCCCAGGTGCTGGCGTGCTGGAGGCGGTCCTGTGCGCAATCGACAAGGAAGACGATCCTGCCTGGCAATTGCTGCAAGCAGCGCGGATTCGACAACCACAAGCAGTGCGCATCGTGTTGTATGCAATCCCCAGCCCAGCACTGTTGGAAACCACTTCCCGACATGGTGCACAGGCCTTGCTGCGACCTGCCGCACCGTCGAAATTGCGCGCCCTGCTATCCCATCGTCATGCACTGACGTTGCGTGGCGCCGCCTGACAGGCGGAACCACGCAGCAACGCCGGCATCCTCAGAAACTTCCGCAGCCGTTCTTGCTCTCGGTCTCGAAGCAGTTGGTCAGGTTGGGCCGCGACCGCACCTTGGACCACTCCGTGGACAAATCGTCACCGGTCGAAGCCAACGGCTGGTCGTCCAGCGATGTGTTCACGGCGCACACCGGCGCACCGCCGAAATTGCGGTCATACACGTAGGTATTGATGGTTTCGCGTATGAATTCGGTGGGAGTGCTGGTGAGCTGGGGCAACGGGATGATTTGCAATGCCCTGGCATTCCCGGGGGCCTGGGCAAATACGTAATTGCGCGCCGTGGTGCCGCCATTGATGGCATAGAAGCCGACCGGCGACAGGAAACCAGCGGGCGACGACCAGACATTGCCCGGACCGAACACGCTGCCTTGGGTATCGCCATTGCGGAAGCCGGTGACGGTACCGGTGAAAGCCGGGTTTGGCGAGCCGAGGTAGCGCAGCGACGGATCGGCGGTGAAGAACAAGGTCGCCGGCGTGATGGCAAGCGTTCCAGGCACCAACTGGAAGCGATATCCCGATGCAGAGGTAAAGATGCCGCTGATCGCATAGTTGCCGACGTTACTGGCAATGGTCGCCGTAGTGCTCGCCGTGCCGCTTGCCACATTCGCGGCTGTGTCGCCCAGGATTGCGCCGGTGACGGTGTAAGTCAGTGCCGGGTTCGCAAGCCCGTATTCACGGCTGAAGCTGTCGAACGTGATGACGGCCGTAGGTTGCTGGACATAGATGAAGTGGTTGTCGGTGAGGGGTACCGTGACCCCGCATGCGCCATTGAACTTACACCCGTACAGGTTGGGCAGCGCGCCACTACCGGCCAGGCCACCGCGGGTCTCGCCGACCCATGTATCAGCCCACACGCGCCAGTTGCCAGAAGCGATCAGGCTGGCATTGCCCAGGTTCTGCAGGCGGCCAGCGGTGACCAGGGTGATGTTGTTGCCGACCACGTCGGAGTTGAGGATCAAGTCACCGGCAAGGTTCTGCACGAACACGTCGCCATTGGCGTTGATGCCATTCGCACCCAAACTGGAAAGGACGCCAGACGACGCATCGAATCCGATCGCAGAGACGTTGCCGATGGCCAATCCATCCACGTCCAGGAACTGGAATTGGCCACCAGCAGAACCGCCCAGTGTTGTCGATGCCACGTTGTTTTGCGCGTTGGCCAACAGCACGTCACCACTGGCGTTTGCCAGCAACGAGTGTGCGCTGATCGCACCAGCACTGGTCTGGGTCACCGAACCACCGCTGGACAAGGCCAGCGTCCCGTCGCCCACATTGACCGCTGCCTGCAGATCGATCCCGCCGCTGCCACCATTGTTCTGCAGGGTGAGGTTGCCGTTACGGTTGGTCGCCGTCAGCACGCGGATCGCACCCGCGTGGAGGCTGCTACCGAGGACCAGTTCCGGCGCATCGATCATGGCCAACTCCACGCCACTCAATGCGAAGCCGGTCGTGCCGCCGATCAGGATTTGGTCATCGACGTGATCCGTGAGCCCGCCGTTG
This sequence comes from Thermomonas sp., assembly GCA_046595415.1. Taxonomy (GTDB): domain Bacteria; phylum Pseudomonadota; class Gammaproteobacteria; order Xanthomonadales; family Xanthomonadaceae; genus Thermomonas. The sequence goes on along the minus strand of JBKJOY010000255.1, from coordinate 4,233 downwards.
GCATCCACGCCGCCCGGGCGCAGGTTCACGCCAAGTGCGCTGTGAATACCACCCAGCAAGCGAATCGCATCGCTGCTGCCGTCATTGGCGGCGCGCAACACGATGAGACTGTTGCCGGCATCGACCAACGAACCGCTACCCATGCTGATGCCGGCGCCACTTCCGCCCTCACCACTGAGTTCGATACCGCCCCCATTGGTCTTGATGCTCACGCCTTGGCCGATGACCAGTCCATCCGATGCGCTTCCGGTACCGCGGCCGCGAAGATCGAAATGGCCGCTGTCCGTGGTGAGGTTGCCGTTAATGAGCAAACCGACGTCAGCGCCGATACCGGTCAAGCTGATACCACCACTGGTGGTGCTGATTGTGGACGCGCCACCAAAGCCGATGCCTGTGCCAGCAGCCGCATTGCCGGATACGACGACGTTGCCGGCGCCTGCACGCAACCGTGCATTGGTCAGATCCACGCCGGTGCCGCCCGCGGCTGACGCCGTGCCACTGATGCCAATGGCGCCCCCGGCACTGTCGATATCGCTGCCGTTTAGTGAAACACCAATCGCCGCGCCGGATCCGGTGATACCCACCACACCTCCGCCGCTTGTTAGCTGATTGCCCTGCATCACCACACCGGCATCAATACCCGTACCGTCGATGGTGATCGCGCCGCCGCCGCTGCCGATTGCGAATGCGCCACCATTGCCCAACTGCACCCCCACGCCGCCGGCACTGGTGCCGATCACCGTGATGTCGCCACCGTTGGTGGTCAGGCCACCGCCGGTCATGCGTACGCCGGCTGTTGCACCCGATGCAAGCGCATTACCGGAGAGATAGATATCGCCGCTGGCGGTAGCCAGCGCGCCATCACCCAGGTCCAGGCCGAAGTTCGCACCTTCGCCGATCAGGCTGATTGCACCAGAGGTCGTCGTGATGCCCGCGCCATTGGCGAATAGCACGCCGACACCTGCGGGAGACGACCCATTGACTGTCACGTCGCCTGTGCTACCCAGCAGACGGATGCCATCGAGGTACACGCCGACGGCATCCGTGCCATATGCCGTTCCTGTCACTGCCAGCTGGCCACCGCCGCTATCGATATCCGCCGTTGCATACGAATGCAGCAGGACGCCACCGGTTTCGCCGATGCCGGTCAGGCTGATTCCGCCACCCGCACTGGTGATGCCGCTGTCGTAGCCACCGAAGTCCAGCCCCGTCGCATCCACACTGTGTCCATAGAAAGTGACCAGCCCACCCGCGCTGGAAATCCGGCTATCCATGTCGATGCCGTTGCCGGTTCCACCCTCACCATGCACCAGGATGTCGCCGCCGCCACTGACCAAATCGCTGTAGGTGCCGTACACGCCGATCGCACCGCCGTAGCCAAGCAATGTGATGTCACCCCCAGCGCTGTCGATGCCGTTGTTGTCCAGCCGGATGCCGTCTCCAGCTTCGCCCCGACCCTCAATCAATACGCTTCCGCCACTGCTGGCGATCAAGCCGTTGCTGGCAATCACGCCGCTGGTGTTGCCTGCACCGGTGCCGTGGATACTGACGTTGCCGCCACCGGAATAGAGGTTGGCGCCGTCCATGTAGACGCCGGCATAGCCTGTGCCCGAGCCGCTCCCCGTGCTGTAGCCGGACAGGACAACGCCACCGCCAGCACTATCCACGTCGACTCCGACCAGACTGATGCCATTTGCAAAGCCCGTAGCGAACCCGGATGCCTGATTCGACTGGCCGTACATGGCGATCAAACCGCCGTTGCTGGACAGGGATGCATTGCTGAAATCAATGTAGCCGCCGTTGGCGTTGCCACCGGCGGAGTCTGCATTGAACAGCATCTCCAGCGCGCCAACGGTGCTGCCAATCGAGAAGCCGGCACCACGGATCGCACCCGTTGCATTGACATGCAGGAACAGTGGCGATGCGAACGCCGCCGTGACCTGCACAGCTCCGAATTGGGGATTGCCGAAAGTGACGTCTCCCGCATTGGCCTGCAGCACGATGTTGGTGCCGGTTACAAAGGCATTGTTGAGGTCGCCGTCCTGGATGTTAGTGGTAGTCGCCGGGACCGGCCCCGTCGCTACGGTGCCTTGGGCCGAGCCGTTGAGCACGGTCATCTGCGGGGCGGCAATCGTCCATGTCCCGGCATTACCCGACACGGTGCCCGCGTCAATGCCGATGCCGTTGAGATCAATGGTGCCACCACTGCCGGTATAGATTGAACCGCCGCCACTCACGCCGCGGGCGCTGAGGTCGCCATAGGCCACCAGGCTGTTGTTGGCATGCAAGCGGATCGATCCGCCATTGCCGCTGCTGCCGGTGTCCGCAGACAGGCTGCTCAATTCCCCAAGTACCAAGCTGTTGCGGGCCTCCAGGTCGATCGAACCACCACCGGTTTGACCCTGAACATCGATGGAAGTGGCGCTGGACACCAGACTGATATCGTTGGCCGTTACGCTGACGGATCCACCCTTGCCGGCAGTGCCATAGGCCAGTGCGTTGGTGAAATCGACGGCAGCGCCAACCAGGGTGATGTCACCCCCATCGACACCACCCCAAGCCAGCAGATCGCCTCCGAGGTACACATCGCCGATCGCATAGACATCGATCAACCCGCCGTTGCCATTGGTTCCACTGGCGTCCAGCGTGCCACCTTCCACGTAGACGCCGCCGTAGTAGGTCGAATCCGTGCCATGCAGATGGATCTCGCCTCCATTGGTACCGCCACTGGCGTAGATGTCGCTGGTGACGCGTACGGCCCCGTTGCCAGTGAAGGTCACGATGCCGCCATTGCCGCTGGCGCCGCTCGCGTCTATCGTCCCGCCCACGTCCACGCCTGCCGAGAAACCGGTGCTGTCGGTGCCGCCCAGGTAAATGCTGCCGCCATTGACGCCACCGGATGCATCCAGCGTGCCCAGCCCGTTGAAAACGCCTTGCGCAGTGAATGAGATGCTGCCGCCATTGCCATTCTGGCCATTCGCGTTTGCGTAGCCATACAGGCCGATGTTTCCGCCTGCCGTTCCCACGATGCCGCCGCCATTGCCCAAGCCGCTGGCTTCAAGATCGGGGGCGTAGATGTCGCCGGTGGTTGTGATCAAGCCGATCTGTCCGCCGTTGCCCGCATTGGCACTGGCATTGACGGTGCCGTAGGTCTGATTGATGTTGTCACGGGCATTGATGCCGATGCGGCCACCATTGCCGCTGACCTTGCCGCCTAGCGCAAGTATGTCTCCGTACAAGGCTACGCTGCCGCCATTGGCCGACATGTCCACCGTGCCGCCACTTCCATTGACGACGCCGCTCGCATCGATACGGGTCAACTCCAGCGCCGTGATGCTGCCGGTCGAGGTAATGGTTATGTCGCCACCGCCTAGACCGCCAGACGCGTCGATGACGCTGCCGGTGGAAGCGGGGTAGCTCGGGGTGAGCGGAGTCGGATCATTGTTGACCAGGAATACGCTGCTGCCCGATATCAGGACGCTGCCACCGCGCTCGCCGTTGCCGCCGGATACGTCGATGTTCCCATTGGTGAAGGGCGACCCTGCATCGGAGAAGATTCCTGGCGCGCCCACCATGGCCGGCCCACCGGCCGAGGTGAGTTCGATCCTGCCGTTGAGATTGCCAATCGACTGTGCACGCAAGCTGCCACTTGCGAACACGCCGCCACCAGTCCCGCCCGCGGTGGCCGCGCTGCGCAACAGGATGCTGCCGCCATCGGCGGTCATGCTGCCGTTGCGGTCCTGGATGACTGCCGAGTCGGTCGTGGGCGGAACGAGGATCGTGACTTGGGTCAGGCCGTCACCCACGAAGTCCAGGGTGACCACGTCACCCCCGCCGAAGGCGATGTTGCCGGCGTTGGCAGTGATCGAGCCACTGTTCCAGACCGTGGTGCCGACGAATGCGACGCCGCCAGCGTCAGCGGTGATGTTGCCGTTGTTGCGCACAGTGGTGGTGCCGGTCGCGCCCGAGAACTGATAACGGCCCGTGGCAACCCCGTTAAGGAAATCCGGGTCGGTCAGCGCAAGCGTGGAGGCGACCAGTCCACCCACATTGACCTGCGCGCTGCCGCCGAAGGTGATGCCTGACGGATTGATGATGAACACGTTGCCGTTCGAGGTCAGCGTGCCATTGATGCTGGACGGCGTTGGCCCGCCGTAGCCCGATCCGATGACCCGGTTCAAGGTCACGCTGCTGGGGCCGAACTGCTGGTTGAACGTCACCCCGTAACCGAAC